>NZ_JAFNMX010000001.1:0-309721 GCF_026537015.1 Gilliamella sp. B2887
CAGGGCTGGTTGAGTTGTTCATTGCCGGCAACCTGTAAAACCGAAATCGGCGCGCTTTGACCATCGACAGTTAAGGTATAGCGATGGTGACTTACCATTGATATAACATTATTACCATGAATCTTTTCAGTTAAATGACTAACAAAGTTATTGATCTTGCTTTTCACATTGTTTCCTATTTTTATTTTTTCGATCAATTACGTTATTGTTTGTATGGTTATTCTACTTGCTTAAGCCATTTAGCCGCCGTTCTTATGCGTTTTACGTGTATATTTTATTCGCGCTTTACCATCGGGCATAAAGTAAGTGCCATATCGAACCAGCCCACCCTCTTTGAAATAACAAGTCATTTCATAGGCTAATACCATGTTATCATTATTTTTTTCATCTATATTGATAATAATAGCACTTAGCCTTGGTTCATAAGTTAATAGCGTTTGTTCAATAGCCCTCATTAAAACATAAGCTGACGAAGGCAAAGCTTGAAAAACAGTTGACATATCAGGCAATCCATAATCGGGGAGATGCTGAATGGCACCTGCGCGGCTATTTAAGATCCGCTCAATGTTGTCCATCACACTTATGATTGTCTGTTCGTTTTCAGACACATCGTCAATGGCGATACCGGATTCAAAATAGCCATATAGCATGTCATACAAAGATGCACTCATTAATCTTCATCCACTATTTTGATGGTATATTTGCTTGCCTCTATTTTTCGCGCTTTGGTTATGTGTAAATCAGAACGTTTTAAAATTAATCGCCAGCTATCTTCTTTTAGATTGGGTTCTTTATAAAGTGCGACTACTGCTGCAAATTTAGCTCTGTCATCAAATGGAACTTCGATCGAAACAGAAGTATTGGGTTTTAGTACAATTTCTTTAGTATCGAGTAAGGTGGCTTTGAGTTCATCATTATCTTGATCAACCAAATTTTGGTAAGAAGCAGATTTAAATGCATCATCTTTAGTTAATTGATAAATTCGAATAACAACAGGTGATGATTTTTCTTCATCATCAAGATTTAATTCAGCCCTAGCGGTGATATCTAAATGTAATGTTTTAATATCCCACGAAAAAATACTGTTTCCTAAGCTTGATGCACCTTTTGTTACACTTTGGGCTATACCACATCCACTTAAACAAATGGTTAATAGACAAATGATAAATAAATTAATTCTTTTCATAATGATTCCTTTTTTATGCTGTATAATCCATTCCACAATAGTGACCTAAATTTACAGCTACCTTATCTTGAATATACTCGCCATGTTCTGCCATTTTGGTTAATGATGCAGTTTGTCCTAATCGACAATTCTTTGATACAAGCTGGCTACGCGGCAAAAAATTTCGCTTGATATAAAGTGTCATTTTGGCATCAACTTGATAACCTAAATATGCACGCATCAGTGCCATAAGATCCTTATATAACTGCCCATCAGGAAGTAAATCGATTATCTGCTCTTCATGTTGAGGCGTTATGGCTATATGAATTGTTTGATTGCATTCTCTTAAGCGGGATCCTAAAACCGCACTACCATCTAAACCTATTTTGTTCGTTTTATCCCCTACCTGAGCTGGTTTTTCAATAGAGTGCCAAGTAGGATAGAATTCCGTGATTTCAACTTTGGCATCATTAACGATTACTCTTGTTAAACCAGCAATCCCTTCAGCAGTTCGTGTTTTTTGAGTCACTAAACCTAACAGTGCTAAAAATCGCGAAGCTGGTGAGCCTATTTGTTCATTCGTACCTTTTATTATTAGACCTGTTAACCCAAGTAAACACTGAGATATAGAATCTTTACCGCCACTTATAAAACAGGCTGGGTAATGATATTTCAACCAAATTCGATAAAATTGTGTTATAAATCGATGGTTGAATATGTCTAAAAAATCAGTCATTGCGTGATAATTTTCTTCACGGCGAATAATATTGTGCAACAACCCAAAAGGTAATACTGCATCAACGCCATATAAACCTAAAAAACGAGTTCTTACCGTTGCCGGACGATTTATATAGGGTGATCTTTCAATGTATTTCAGCTCACTCGCAGGAAATGACATATCAACTGACGGTGCAAAACGTAAAGGATCACCAGCTGGAGTTTCCAATCGTCCAAGTATAGGTTGTTTAGCATAAAGTTGTTCAAGTAACTGACAAAAACGATAGAAGTTCATTTTTGGCAGTACTTTTTCAAGTTCCTGCATTAAAGCGCTGTTTTCGATATTTTGCTCTGTTTCCATACTATTTTATTTCCAACAGGTAGAAGATTAATGACTAATTGAGTAAATAGATTAACGTCGGCATATAGAGCAAAAAATTGATGTAATAACTCACCAAAAAGCATCACATCACCTTCGCCAGTAAACTGTAAACTATTAATTGTTACTTCGATTTCGATTCCCCTTTGTAACATTCCTTTTTCAATCCGTTTTATCATTCTATGAGATACATCGACGATACCTTCTAAGCGTCGACGATTAAGTTCGTTTTGAGTCCAATCATATAAGGCCAGCGTTCCTCTTAATACTTCTGCGTTAATTAATGATAAATAATTAGGCGCTAAATGTGATAATACTCGCCAATGAAAGCGATCTTCAGTTGGTGGATAACAAGGAAGTGTTGGCGAACACAAATTACGTACACTCGAAATGCTATTTTGTGAGCTGCATAATGATTGGATCCGAGCATTGCTCAACGCTTTCCGAGGTAACATACCATTGGTTCCTGTAACGCGTAATGATAATGTTTCAGCTTCAAGTGTCTCATTTTTATCCCAAATTTTTCCACCCAAAACCAACCATGTATCATGTAATCCTGAAGCTCCTTTTCGAACGTGGGTATGATAATATCTTTCGGGCGCATCATGACGTAACATACCGCCTCTATGTTTAAAGCTTGTAAAAGGGACATAACTGTAGCGACCATTACGAGTTATCGCTTCAACATGTTCAACGGAGTAAATTTCGATGTGTCCATCTTGACGTAATAGGGGTCTAAGCAGATATTCACTTTCTAATTGATTCACTACAATCGGATCGGCTTCCATATCAAATAAATTGATGATTGGCACACAATGTAATCGAATGTTGTCCTTATTAAAAGGCATATCATTTGGCCAAGTTTGATTAAGAATGATTTCAATATCAATGTATTTACAACCTTCCGGAACAGCCTGAACATTTAAACCGTGCAGATCGACAAACATAAATTTTTCACGAAAAGCAAAGTACTCTAATAATAGTTGATAGCCGGCAAAAGCGTTATCGGGTTTTAACCATAAGCGATCTTCTTCACCAAAGCCAACAGGCGTTATGTTTCCTTGTAACTTTACGATTTTATTCGGATCATTGGAATAGCGTAATTGTATGGCTGAAACTTGGTGAATTAATGCATGATGCAAAGTTGAAGCAATTGGCGCATCTGCATTTAAATAGAATCGTAATTTAGATAAATCAACTTGTTCTAAATCAATGAGCTCACCAAAACCTAAACGAATGTTGATAATGTTTCGCCCATCATGGTGTATGGCTAAGCTGACTTGATCAATTTTAACCGGTTGTAAAGTGACGTCTTGAGTTGTTCGGAATGGACACCGTGTTCCCGACGGTCCTAAAGGCTCAGTCTGTACTTGTAACCCTTTGGGAATGACTTCCAAACGGGATAGCGTTGAATAATTGGGTGTAAGCTCAATTATTGATAATGAAGGTATTAACCTCAGATAATGGGGCCATAGCAAACTAACAAGGCTTTCCGTCAATTCGGGTAAATCATCATCAATTTTCTGACGTAATCGCCCCATCAAAAAAGCAAAACCCTCAAATAATCTTTCTACATAGGGATCACGATCACCAACACGATCTAAATTCAATTGACCTGCTCTATCAGGATGAATTTTGGCAAACTCTTTTCCTGCTTCCCGCAAGTAACGCATTTCTGATTCATAATAGCGTAAAATTAAATCATCCATTTTTTATCTCTTTTGTTTTCTATTTGTCTAACATCCATCGTATTGTAAGGCGTTATATCACACTCAGTGCCCTAGCTGGATTGAGCTGCATGAGTTCATGTTGCAGCACTTCTATTTGTTCGCCAAAATTTCGATTATTGTTATCTTTCTGTTGATTTTTTTGCTTCATTATTTTTAATAAAAATCGTTTAATCTCAAACAATAATTCTGGCTCCCATTGTAATAAGGTTATTGACTGTTGCTGGTTATTCAATCCGGTTAGTAATGTTAATGCGATATCTTGTTTTCCCAGTTGTTCTGCCACTCTTGCTTGGGTATATTGCAATAAATATTGTTGCTTAGCCGTACGTAATGAGGGCAAACTTTGTATCCATTGGAATGCATTTTCTAAACTTTCTGTGTGAGCTAACTCTAAAGCCTGTTTTTCAATCTCATTCCAATCGTTTTCACCCGATACTGCAATGGGTTTAATACCATCACCTTCATCTAAATGATGTATACGCGCATCGCTGGCTATCCAGCTTAACGTTTCATCATCAGCAAAAGGCATGCCATTTTCGAAATGAAGATGTTCTATTCCCTGTAACCGTTCTAGCATTAAGCCAATATCGGTTAAATAGATATCGGCCCATGACTGATAAGGCTCCCCCATTTTTTTTAAGGCTAAAACAGAAGCTCTCTGTAAATCTAACCAAAAATGATTTGCACTTTCCATAAAAGCACTTTCAACACGTTCAAATAGGGTGGACCATTGTTTTTGAAGAATCAAACGACTGATGGTTTGTTTCAGTTCCGCTCTGGGTGCTGGTAATCTTGTTTTACCCTTTGTATCTACAGGTGGCAAATCCACAACCATATCCCAACGAATGACTCGTAAAAAACGACCTGCTGCAAGATATCCTTCAGGATTTTCCCGTAAAAACGCTGCCATTTTTCTAGCTTGATCAAGTAAATCGCGTTGAGAGCTTATTTTTATTTCAGCATGACTTGGTTGTACTTCGGATACCGGTGTAGAATTGACCGTTGTTTGAGATGGTTGTTCTTCATTACTGGTTTTAATAGATTGCTTGGTTATATTGCCAAAAAAATGAACCAATGCCGATAAATCAGGAGGTGTTATTGACTGATTAGGCGCTTGAGAATCAAATAATGTTTGACAAATGCTGTCTATTTGACTTAGCGCGGCAATAATACGACTTAACTGCTCATTACTTATCGGTTGTAATTGTGTCAACTTATCTATGAAACGTGCATTAGTAAGCCACTCTATGGCATTTTTGCGTATATTAGGTCTTGAGGGATAAATCAATGGACCAAATTTATCCAGTAAACCCGCTAATATTTCAAGTCCATCAGCGAATCCTTCTACACCATCTTGATTTAAACGCGCCAAACAATAGTAAGTAGCCACTCGAATATCTTTACCGCTTTGTTTAAGTATGTTTTCACTTTCCGTAATAATAAATGGATAATCGATTCCTGAAATTTTGTCTATTTCTTCTTTAATCTCCTGAAAAGAATCATGATAAGTCAAATCTTCACCTGTTGGTTTATCTGAATTGATTGGCTGTAACCAATCATTCCATGTTTGATTTAACTTTTGACTAAGATTGATCTGATCTTCAGTACCGATAAAACGGCTTAATAGTTGACTGAACATTACATTAATCCAATTTAATAGTTTAATTAAACATTATTCAAATACGTTTTGTGGTAAAGTGAAATTACGTAATTTCAACAATGTTAGGGGTCCGCCACCTAGTTGTGTTCTTAAAACATACCTAAGTTTATTCCCGTCTTTAGCTTCCCAGACCAATTCGTATCGACTGGAATCGAGCGGTTTAACTGAAGCGGATTCAAGTAATCGGATCCATGCCCAATCACCACTATAATATTGATATAACCTTAAACCTGAATTATTACTACTCCAACTGAGTTGCGAATAAGGAGCATATCCATCACCTGGCCAATTGAAGCGTTGCCAAGTTGGCACTTGATTGAAATATTCAAGTTTCTGTTTGTTAATAATCAATTCTGTTCTAGCGGTACTTCCCCCTGTGCGCGGCATTAGATCGAATGATAAAGAGATATCACCTGTTTCAAGTACTTCTGCTGAAAGTTGATTAAATAAGTTTAATGCTTCAAGAAAATTAGATGAAAAATTCAATCCTTGAGCATTGACATTATTTACCACCCAAATTCCACCTTTTTTATCTAGTACACCATTTAATTCACTGATAATAAATCGATCGATAATGCCAGTATCAGCTCGAATAAAACGAGCTAATTCAGGTAAGGAAGCTTCGTTTTCACTATTTTTAAAAGGATATCGACCAGCAAAGGATTTTTTCCACTGACTGACAACATAATTTTGCCAAATATCATTAAAGCTTTCGGCTGCTGGAGTCAATACTACTTGCCAAGATTGTTCTAAGGGTTTTTTGAATAAACTGTAACCAAATCCTGACCACTCTTTTCCTAAGTTAGCCGCAATTAAATTACCGTAATCTCGGGTTTCAGTTAAATCCACCGAAGTGCCTTTAAATACACTTTTAGCTAATTCTTGCATCATCGTTTGTGGTTCGGCACTATTAGTAATATTTTGTAGTTTCAACCGTACTTGCGTGATACGCGACAAATAAGTCTCTAAAGAAAGACCATTGGCATTATCATTTCTTAACAAACTGACAATAGGTGCAAATGTTTCAGTTAAAGGTCCTGTTGATTCATTGTTCTTTTTAGACATTCCAGTAAATGATTTATTGTTATTAATAAGCTCTTTAGCTGAACGTAAAAGATTATTGGATAAACCCTCTTCGTTATAAGTTATCTCTGATTGATATTTGATAGCATTTACCAACGCGATCAAAGGAGATTGTCTCGTATCAGCAAGTATTGTTAGCTGTTCAATCACATCTGTTACATTGTCAGATTGACGCCACTCTATAGCATTTAGAAAGTTCAACCATGCAGCACTGTATTCACTAAAATACAGTTCAGTAAGTTGTTTTTTTAATGATTCAGACGAAATCGATTTAGGTAATGAGTTATCTCCATCACTTAAAACCCAATCAATTTGTTCTTGACGAAGTTTAGAGACTTCATTGATTTCCTGTTTAATTGTATTTTCCCAAGCTTTCCGTGTGTAAATACCTGGTAAGTCATCCTTACTAAAAAACAGTAAATGATTATCAAATCCATCAAGCAATTGATTTAAACTTTGATCTGCATAATTTTGGCTAGTGCGTTGGATCATCGCTTTATAGATTGAGTTAACCGCATTTTGTGCACCAATTTTATTAATTAATATTTGGCGAGCATTTTTTACTAATAATGCATCTTCCTTCTGTACCCACTTAGGATGAAGATTTAATGATTCTCCCCAAAAACGAACAAGATCAGGCATCAATCTTTGCCAATTACCATCACTAACATCTTTCGGTGCACTCCATTTTCTGGCTGCAAATTGACTTAAATAATTCCCATCACTTTTATTAGCACGACTCATCATCAAATATACTTTTAAGACATCATACGCCGATTCAACCATTTCGTCTCGGTGAGGATCATCTGGCGGTAATTGTGTTAACAATTCTAAATAATCGGTCATGGTATCTTTAAAGGGTACAACAATGTTACGTAAGTTGGTTGTGTAATAACTGGACCACAATTTTTTTAATAATTTGGTATCATGATTTAAACCAAAACGATAAGATAACGGTGCTCCATTTTGTTGACGGAACAGTAATTGTTCTAATCTTTGTTGTAGCTGATATTGAATTTGTAACCTTGTTGTATAATCTTGAATAGCTGAATCATCAGCCGTTCTGGCAAGTTTGATACTATCTTCAATTAATGATTCATTTCGGAAATAAGATGTGAGCATAGCACATCCTGTCATGATAAGAGAAATTAATAAAACATAACAGGAGATTGCTCCCCAATTTACCCCAAGTCTTCGCCCTACGTTTGATTTTGCATCATCAAGAATTGATTGCCACGTTGGCGTCATAAAAAAATGATTTAAATCGTCAAACTCTTGTTCTTCCGTTGGCTTCGAGGACTGATAAGGCATAAAAAATAGTCCTCGAAGATTTGGAACATAACGCAAAGAGATCAATGAACTCAAATATCGTTTAATTTTGTCAATATCATTTTTTATCAGATTCTGGCTTAATTGAAGTAAATAGGCATAATGAAAGTTTTCTTTTACCTGTTGTATACCTCGTTGACAACATTCTGCAGCTAATTGTTTTAAAGATAAATCCGCGGCATCAACGATACTTTCTTTAGATGAAGCAAAAGTTATCCCAACGCTTTGTTCAATTCTTCCTTCTTGTGACCATTCACTTGTTTGCCCTGACACTAAATAAAGCGGTGCAGACCATCTTAAAATTTTATCCCGAGATCTCAGTTGCAATAAAGTTTTTTCAACTAAAATTTTTTGTTGTCGAGTATTATCAAGATAATTTTTTGAAACTGTCCAAATGATTGCATCCAGAGGTTTACGATAAAATGGTACACAACGAGAAAAACGTTTTTTTAAGGCCTTCATCCATGGAATATCTACTTCACTGGAAACATCACCGCCATAAACCATTAATGTTTGACCACTTAACTGCCATTTCGCTTGTTGTAAATTAGGAAATAATGTTTCTACATCAGATGATGACCCAATAACTAAGCATTTTCGAACTTTATAACGCCAAAATAGACCATAACGAGATTTGCATTGATTTTTTATTTCTAAAAATTCAGGAAAAGTAACCATTTTTTTTACAGGTTTCTTTTCAGCGGGATTCAATGATTCACGCTTAGCTTTATCTTTAGCCCATATTTTACGATTATTAGTAATAATAACAGGTGTTAACAATAAGCCGAGCAATAAAAGCATTGCTTGTAACCATATTGAAAATTTCTGTCCTGCTGTTACATAACCTAAACCTGCTCCCCAGAAAATAAGTCCTGTGGCGAGAATTAGTGCTCCTAATAATATAATGAAAATTAATCCAATCAGTTTCCATTTATTTTTCATTTACGACTCCCGACGTACTACCGCCAAAATTGAAAGTAACCATTTATCATGACTATATGCAGTCATAAGATTATTTTGGTTAGTGAGCAAAACCATTTCATAACCCATAGCCAAAGAAAGCCAAAAACTTAACGCAGTCTGATTACCAATAAGACTGTCTAATTTAATTAAATTAGTTGGGGTAATTTTTTGATCAGCTAACTGAGTTACCATTTCTACTTGTTTTTTATTTTCCATGTTAGCTATCCAAAGCTGTTTAACTTGTTTTATGGCAAGTTGCATATCTGTCATCTGATTAATTGCATTATCAAGTTGTGTTGCTATCATCGGTCTTAAGATTTCAACTTTTGCGCCATTTATTCCTAATTCTTGATAATGTTGTTGGCTTATTCCGAGAAAAGCACATAAAAATGCCGAATTTAATGAAACCGTATTGTTGATAATGACAAGATGAAGAGCCGCTTGCGAATCATCTATCATTTCTTGTAGTATTTCAGCATTAACGTTATCGGATAGATGCTGTGATAACTTGTATTCCCAAGGCAGTTGGGCAGTTTGATAAGCATTATGAATATCTTCATCTAAAAAAACATTTGATTCAAATGATGAGTAAATGTGAATATTAATGATTTCCTTCTCCGGTATCTCAGGGAGCAATTTACGTAAAGATAGAAAGATTTCTTCAAGAGATAAATGAATGTTGAAATCGTCACCAAATTCCAACGATTTATTGACTTTCATTGGGATATTTTCAATATTACTTAAGATGTCTTGTACAGTTAGGTGATTAGGCAAAATATAATAGCTATCAAGAATGATTAAAGATTTCATCGCCCAATTTTGCCAATTTTCTTCAATATTTTTCTGTTCTAACTGCCATATTTCATATTCCTCTTGCGCCAAACCATATATATATAAACGAATACTGACAGCTATCCCAGTAATTATTGTTGGAATAATGATTGCTGATATCCAAAATATCCACTGAGAACCATAGTTTTCATTTGGCCAGATTGACATTAACAAAATGGCTGTAATAAAAATTAAAACGATAAAAAACAAATACCATCTGCCGCGATTTAATTTTAGTGGGGGTTTCAATGGATTAAGTACTTCGGGTTTAGGCCAAGACATAATATTATTCAATCTCCGAAGTACTGATTGTTGAAATCACTTTACAACCACATTCGCATAGACATTGATCTATGACAATTGCTTTCCCATCTGAAAAACACGTCTTTGAAGATTCAATAATTTTATTTACACCATGTCCTTTCTTTGGACAACTAACCAGATCACCTATTAGAGCAACAAGTTTTCCTTCTACAGTCATTGTTGAAGAAACTGAAATAACTGATCCACCATGAGTTGTGGGATCCCCCAATCGAACCACGTTTTTCCCCATTGTTTTATTCCTTAATTACTATTCCCAAAAATGTTATTTGAATTATATTGTGATATTTACACATTTTTTCACTGTATTTTAATTCATCCTACTGTGTACAGTTTTATGCAGTATCAACAATGATTAATAAGATACATGATGCTTTTTTTATCCCGATTTTATTCTAAACTGACCAACAAGTTTGTAGACTTGTTGGTCATCAATTCTTATTTATAACTTATTTTTTTGAATGATTTATTCAGATTTTTTTTGTTTTTTTTCCGTAGTTTTAATTGGTTTTGTTTTACCCTTAGCAGATTTTTTGCTCGTTTTGACCAAATTCTGATTTACTGATGCATCAATCATTTCAAGCACGATTCCTTCTGTTTCTTTAAAATCGAGGAATAATGTTGAAGTTTTACTGTGAGTATTATTGTTTCTTTTCAATAGTAAATTTGAAATTGCAGGCAAAATTTGTTGATTTAAAATACTATCAATATTACGTGCGCCTGTATCAGGCAATAAACAAGCAGAAGTAAGTCGATCATATATTTGCTGACCAACTTTAAACTCTATTTTGTAATGTTTTCCGATACGTGAAGCAACTTTATCCAATTTCATTTTGACTATCTGCCGTAATGCTTTATCCGTTAACGGTGTATAAATGACCGTTTGGAAACGAGCTAATAACGCTGGCTGAAAATGTTCTCGTATAATAGGTCTTAATAATTCATGTTGCGTTGCAGTGTCGGCATCAGGCATTTCTTCAAAAAGTGCCATTAATTCATCACTTCCTAAATTCGAGGTCATGAGTATTAAAGTATTTCGAAAATCAATTTCACGCCCTTCTCCATCACGCATAAATCCACGATCAAACACTTGATAGAATAAGTTAAGGACATCACGATGGGCTTTTTCAATCTCATCTAATAACACTACACTGTAAGGTCGTTTTCTTACTGCTTCGGTTAACACACCACCTTGACCATAACCAACGTAGCCTGGTGGAGATCCTTTAAGTTGTGATACCGTATGGGGTTCTTGATATTCAGACATATTAATAGTGACAAGGGATTGCTCACCACCAAATAATGCATCTGCCAGAGCAAGGGCTGTTTCCGTTTTCCCTACGCCTGACGGACCCACCAATAAAAATACGCCCAAAGGTGCATCTTCTGAAGTCAGACCTGTCTTAGTAGCTCGAATGCGTTTTGCTAACTCAAATAAAGCATTATCCTGACCAACAATTCGTTTGCGTAAATCATCCTCAAGAACCATAAGGTGACTTTGCTCATCTTTTAATAAGCTTTCTAACGGAACACCTGTCCAGTCAGCAATAACAGAAGAAACGACTCGACTATCAACATCAAGCGATAATAATGGTCTGTTTTTTTGAAGTTTATGTAACTTTTCTTGTGTTTCAGTCAACTGAGTTGACAATTTTGGATCGGGTATAGCCGTTAATTGCTTTCTCAGCTCAATAAGTTCTTCAATGATTTTCTTTTCTTCTTCAAACTGAGTTTGTTCGGCAATTAATTGTTTATGTAAATCATCTAATTGCTTGTTAATTTCAGTCATACGTTCGGATGACTGGTTTTCACCTAATAACAAATCGTCTTTAATCGCCATGTTTTCGATTGTTAATGATGTAATTTTTGCTTCAAGTTCAATGATGGATTCGGGTATGGTATCAAGGCTCATTCTTACTCTCGCTGAAGCGGTATCTAAAAGATCAACGGCTTTATCAGGAAGTTGACGACCACTAATATAACGACGTGATAACGTTACAGCAGTTTTTACTGCTTCATCCAATATGTGAACACCATGATGAATTGCATAGCATGATTTTAATCCACGTAACATAAGACAGGCTTTTTCATCATCAGGTTCATCAACTTTGACCATTTGAAAACGGCGCTCAAGTGCGGCATCTTTTTCAAAATATTGTTTATATTCCGACCATGTTGTAGCTGCAATGGTTCTTAATTCCCCTCGAGCCAAGGCTGGTTTTAATAAATTTGCTGCATCCGCACCGCCTGCCGAATTTCCTGCACCAATAATGGTATGAGCTTCGTCGATAAACAGAAGAATTGGGGGTTGTGAGTGCTGAACGGCTTCAATAACATTTTTAAGTCTCTGTTCGAATTCACCTTTAACACCTGCACCGGCTTGCAATAAGCCTAAATCAAGGGATAATATACTCACCTCTTTAAGATTATTTGGTACATTGCCTTCTGCTATTCGTAATGCTAACCCTTCAACCAAAGCAGTTTTACCTACACCTGGCTCACCCACTAAAATTGGATTATTTTTTCGGCGACGAGATAAAATATCAACCATCTGCCTGATTTCTTTATCACGACCTAATACAGGATCAATTTTACCTGCTTTGGCCTTGTCTGTAACATTTTCAGTAAAACGACTTAATACAGCTTGATGATGTTTCTGCTGAAGAGCTTTATTCTCTTCTTTTGCCCCTTCAACTTGGGTTATTTGCGAATGATGACCTGAATTTTGTGGCTCATTTTCGTTTTGTAAACCATCATTAGAATCATTCAAAGGACTTTCATCGGATTGTTCATCTAAATTTGAACGGAGTTCCTTTAAAGAAACTGGTGTTAATCTAAGAAGTTGCCATGCATCTTGCGCTTTTAAACATTGTGGCATTTCTTGTAATACTTGCAGGATATGAAGAGATCGAATTGTTTCTTCATGATCTTCTAATGAAGCTTTCAACCATGCTGCTTGCAATACAGCAATAAGTGATGATGATAAACTAGGTTTATTATTTATGGTATGGGGTAATGCATCAAGGAAGCTAAGTAGTCCTTGCCAAATTTTATCCATATCAAGTTGATAATGCCTTGCTATGATTGTAATATCACCAGATCCTTGCTCTAATAGTTTCAACAACCAATGTTCAAGTGTGATTTCAGTATGGGCGCGGGTTTGACATAACTCCGCTGCCGCTTCTAGTGATTTTGCACAGTAAGGGTTCAGTCGCCTTAATAAAATAGATGGATCGGCAATCATTACTATTCCTTTTATTATATATTGATCTCTAATCGTTATTCCCAAAGATGCTGATCCTTAAGTCAGGAAAGGATCAGCAAATATTTAATTACGCTCGACTTTCTACCCAGCTATCTGAGTGGATGATGTTGCCATCTTTATAAGTCCAGGTAATTTTTTCATAACGAAGTTCAACACGCTCTAAATGATTGTATTGTTCTTTTGATGGGTCTTTGATATTGTGCATTTCTGGTTTCACAGACACTACTTTTACGCCATCCATAAACGTATTAAAATACTCAACTTCTTGACCTGCATCGTTAATTTTATACCATTTGATCTCAACTGATTTTAAGTTTTGACCAGTAGTCACTGCTTTGTAAAGATAAGGTGATGAAGCATCGACTTCTTTAACAAACTCAAGTGCTTTATGAACACGTGTACCTGTTAATTTACCCGTGTTGCCATCTGTTGGGATGTACACTTTATGGTCAAATTCAACAAGTTCAACACTACCTTCACGGCCAACTACGGTTACAGATCCTTTGATTTCCGCACCACCGTCATCTTTTAAGAACATATATGCTGGAACAGCCATTGTTTTACTCCTTTTTTGTTTTAGTTAAATCCCTTAGTTTTCTTTTGTCATAATACAATTTGACATTTGAGGAACTAAGCTTATTTCTACACGTCGATTTTTGGCACGATTCTCTACAGTATCGTTATCAACCAACGGTTTTTTTGAGCCATACCCTTGTATGGCAAAACAGGTTTCAGGCATGTCGCTTGTTTTCATGAACCAATTTCTAACCGAAATAGCACGATCTAATGATAATTGTATATTTTTGTCCTCATTACCGGTGGAATCGGTATGTCCACCTATTAAGATAAGCCATCCTGTTTCCTGATTGGTATTGATTTGTTTTTGCATTTCGACTAAAGCATTGATCAGTATTTTGGTCGAATCTGGTTTTAAATTTGATTGACCTGTTTCGAATAATGACAAGCTATCCAAACGTATTACCATCGGTAATACCACCTGAGGTTCTTTCACTTCTGGAGGTTTAGCAACGTAATTACTGATTGCAATATTTAACGGTTCTATGAGCTGTTGACCGTGGTATAATCCAACACTTAGGCGTACAGGTTCACCTTGTGAGAAATACTTATTCAACATTATTCTGTCGTTTTTTAAAATTTCTAATGCTTTTCGTTTTTCTTCATAATTATCCATAGCGATGGAATTATAAAAAACGATATCACTTTCAACTTGCTTAGCCAGTTTTATATTATTTTTAAATGATGCCCCTAAACATCCCATAATAAATAAGGAAGTTATAATCAGTAAACCACAGATCATTGAGCTAATAGGAGAAAACGGATATGCAATTGGCATATACTTTACTAAATCATCTGGAGGACTGATGTTTTCTTGTATCTTTCGAGTATTAGGGAGCGTCATGGTTGTAAGACTTTCCCATTGAATTTGAATGATATTATTATTCACTGTCTCTTGATTAACAGGGTAAATAGCCGCGGCAACTGGCATACATTTCGCTACAGGCTGTTTAGAATCAGCTAATGTTGACAATACGACTTTTTCAATCCAATCTTTTGTTTCATTTAAAAAAGCTTGAAGACTTAATCGACGTTCTCTTTCCTTTGTTGAAATTTTACTGTCATTAATCCAACTGGTTATTGGAGATAAATAACGATCGAGCAAGTACAAATTGTGGTTTTTAACTTGAAACCATTGAGGAGGAATCGATTCAACTTCATCATAAATTAAATCATTGAATCCAATATGTACCGATAAGTAAACCGGTAATGAATATTTTGCAATTTTACTTGTATCAACCCAAGATTGACGAAAAGCTTGCAATTTTGCTATCAATATCCCTTGTTCATTCTCAATTTCGGGGATCAAAGCTAAAAAAATTCCTATCCTGCCCAGCATATCAGGCCATTTAGCGATTAATGAATCATAAACTATTGGCAAGTGCGAATATTCATCTACATAGATCCAAACGGCTTCAGATGAAACTAAGATATTAGAGTGAGCTAAAGATAGATCATCAGGGAAAAAATCTTTCGCCCCACTTCCTGTTACTAATAAAATAGGCAGACGATATCGCTGTTTTGCCGGTAGTAAATCAAGTTTTTCAGTTAAAAATGCAATATTTGTTGTCGATGAAGCAAGTACTTTTCGATAGCGCTTCATTCGCCATAATATGCCCATAGCTATAACTACCACTAAAACTGATCCTATAAGCTGCCAACCGATTGATATTGGTAAGAAAACAAATAACAATAATAAGCTTAAGACAGCAGCATGAATAATTACAATACGCTTAGGATAATCGCTCATAAAACCCCTTTTTAACCAATAAGCGAATCAATTAAATTATCAAGTTGATTATTCAAAATAAAATAGAGTGAGATCACACAAATAAAAGACAATGCTGTTAAAGATAAAAGCAAAGTCTTTCGTCCCCAATAACGATGATCCGGAGCTTGTTCAATAAGCGGATGCGATTGCTCTGGTTCAAATTCACACAAGGCTTCTCGAAGCGCTAATATAAGATTATCTCTTTCTGCTTGCGCTTTTCCCAAATAACATCCCTGGAATCCAAGCCCTAATACCCTATCAAAGCAACTTAGAACAATTTCCTCTTTTTTATCATCTTTTAAACGACTACGAATTTTTTCAAACAAATCATAACCTGCATTATTAGTATTAAAATAGATGACTTGTAGCGGTTCACCTAGCCATTCACCATAGCCTTGATCACTTGGATTATCTCTTTGATAAAGTAAAACTGTTTCATCTAATAATGCACACAACGCATAGCTAATATCATCTATAACATCTTGTTTATATTGGGCATTATATAAACTTTCACGAACACGTTTGATTTGTTCTTTACAATGTTCATACAGTTTATGCCCTGATGGAATTTTTGCTTTTGCTTTTAACTCAACAACCACTAATATTGAGTCACGCAATAGTTCATCGATAACAATTTTTTTTGGTTCTATATTCATTACTCTAACCCTATGATCTCAGTACTGCGAAAAGTTCTAATGAAATATCTGGCATTGCCCGTGGAACGTAAAATTCGCAACATCTAGCAAGCAACATTTTTTTTGCTGAACTATGAGACAAATCCAGAGCAAAATATTGGTTTTCTAACCGAAAAGGTATTGCTGCTGGAACATGATTTAATGCTTTAATCGGAATACCTGAAAGTGCTGAATGTATAATTTGTCTAACATCATCAGGCGCCCCTGCTTTACACAGTATCGGGAATTGTGAATTTAGTTCATGGCCAGGCAAACTTGAACGAACTGACAGGTAGAAATCTGCATCCTCAACCAGGCGTGAATCATTCAATCGACCAGTCCATAAGGTATCTTGATCATGTACCAAATCAATTTTAATTACACGTGAAGGTAAACTTTCTTCTAATACATTACGCACCAATTCAAAAAGTGGAGGGAAAACCTTATTAAGATTATCATGCTGATAAGCAGGAATATCATTAACACTATGTACTAATGAAAAAGTCAATAAAGAACCGGTAAACGCTACTAAAGTTCGATAAAGACATTCAGGATGAGTTGTTGGATTATCGCGTAAAAATTTAAGCTGAGGTTCATATGAACTCAATGCATTGAGAAGCCAAAATAAAGAAACATCCGCTATTTCAAAATCAGCAATTTGTTGATTTCGCTCATGGCGCATACCGAGTAAATGTTGACGTTTGGCTTCCATCTGAGTGCATAAAAGATCTAATTCTTTCAGTAGTGAGCCACTTTGTGTTAAAAGATTTAATATTGGCGGAATGTATTGTGAATCGAGAACAAATCGACCGTTAAGATCACGTTTCAAACGAGCAATTGGACAGGTTACATAATCACTATTATCTTCAAAATCAAATAAGAAGGTCAATGCATAACGTTCTACAGCAATGGTTTCAGTGTTTTGACCAAAAAGATCGGGTACTTCAACCCACTCTTTTCGATAACGAAGGGGTCTTTCTAAACGTTGATTATCTTGTAGACAATTCCCACCATTAGCATTTAATAATGGAATTCCGATTAAAACAATGAACTCATTGAGTTCAACAGGAATATTGGCATTTAACATTCTTGCTTCTGGCAAATTATCAGCAATATCAGTATCCACAACTACACCATCATTAAACTGAATGCTGATCGATTCAGCTTTAAGACGGTCTATTAAAAGCGCTTGTGTATCAATATTTATTTTTTTAACGCCCCACGGATTAGCTACTAACATAGCCATTAAGTTTTGTGAGGAGTATTGCCGCCATAATTCTTGTTGTTGGAATTGCTGAGGCGTCAGAAAGACGCCTTCATTCCATAAAGGACGAAATATTTTCATTTATCCTAAGGCTCCAGTTTTTTCCTATAATCGATATTAATTTTTAGCTTTTGGCATTTGTGAAACCATTGATAAATTAATATCCATACCTTCTATCTGGAAATGAGGAACTAAAAATGTTTTAACACGGAAAAATCCTGGATTATCCTCGATGTCTTCAACAATTACTTTTGCTTCTCGTAATGGGTGCGATGCTTGAACTTCATCACTTGGATCGGTCATTTCTGTAACAAGATTACTAATCCATTTATTGAGTTCAAGTTCGAGTACACGGCGATCTTTAGTTGCACCAATATTCTCACGCTGAATTACTTTAAGATAATGAGCTATACGTGATAATAAGAAAATATACGGTAAACGAGAATTAATACGGCTATTTGCCGTTGCCTCTTTGGTATCATAAAGTGCTGGTTTTTGTGTTGAATTAGCAGAGAAGAAACATGCATAATCTCTATTTTTATAAAAAGATAACGGTATAAAACCTAAATTAGCAAATTCAAATTCTCGAGTTTCAGGAATAAGAACTTCCGTTGGAATTTTAACTTGATTACCGGTTCCTAAATCATAAAGATGAATTGGTAAGTCTTCAACTAATCCCCCAGCTTGTGGACCACGAATTTGAACACACCAACCATTACGAACAAAACTTTGTGCCATATTTGCTGCAAAAGCATAAGATGCATTAGCCCAAAGATAACGATCATGATCAAGACCTTTAACATCTTCAATATAGTTAAAACTACGCACTGGAACAGTATCAGGTCCATATGGTAAACGTGCTAATACACGAGGTAAAGTTAACCCAACATAACGTGAGTCATCGGTTTCTCGAAAACTGTTCCATTTTGTATATTCCGCACGATCAAAATAGTTTCCAATATCTTTGATCGCCGCAACTTCTTCCATGGTCTCTTTACCAAAAAATTTCGCTCCAGCAGAGCCAATGAATGGCATATGCGCTGATGCTGCAACTTTAGAAATGTTACGTAATAATGCGATATCCTGTGAACTACGATCAAATTCATAATTTGATATGGTTACGCCAATCGGTTCGCCGCCTGGTGTATCATATTCCTGAATATAAGTATGTCTGAAAAACCCTGTTTGGGAAATTTCAGGTGCATCTTCAAAATCTTGACGAAGATCTTCTTTAGATACATCTAGTAGTTCAATTTTCACATTTTGACGGAAGTCAGTACGATCAACTAAAAATTTTAAACCGCGCCAAGTTGCTTCAATTTCTTGAAAAGTCTCATTATGCATTACAACATCAAGTTGACGGCTGATTTTTTGATCTATTTGACTGATATGATAATCAAGTAAATGCTTATCTAATTTTTCGATTTTTTGAGATGAACCTTGTATTAGCTGAAGTAAAATATTAACGGCCATCGTAACTCGTTCATCTTGTGAAGTTTCAAACAAAACTTCGTTATCTTCATATTTATCGATGTCGCTAACTTTTTTAATAGTATTTAAATTTATTTTATCAAATAAAGATTGGTAAACACTTCCTGTTTCCTGCAAAACTGTCTCCACAGCAGCTTTATTCTCTTGCTTTTGTTCCATTGTTTTCTCTCGTAATACTTAGCTATAACATACTAATTTATCATTAATTTTTGAAATAATTCTTATAAAGAAACTACTTTGTACTTTCAGACACAATTGATTCTAATTCAGCCCGTAGATCATCAGATAATTGTTCATCCTTAACGATTTTTTCAAGTTCATAACGGAATGTTGCATTATCCAGTAAATTAGATTTTAAATCTCTGAGTAAATTACGCATTGCAAGTAAAGAACGTAATTGAGGGATCTTCTTAGCGACTTGTTCTGGAGAGAAATCATTCATGGATTCAAAAGAGAGATGAACACTGACATCACTACCATCATCAGAAAGCGTATTAGGAACAGAAATTTTCGCTTCAGGTTTAAAGTCTTTTAACACTGCATCAAAATTATTCTTGTTGATAGACACTTTTTCTTTTTCTGAAAGCGTGCGTTTATCTTTACCTCGACCATAATCACCAACAGATAAAATTTTTAACGGTAATTCAACTTTCTTTTTGGCCCCACCTGTATGCAGATCGAGTTCAATATTGACACGTGCGGCAGGTACTTCATTTTGATAACTATTAGACATTTTAATTCCTTAATTTCCCTATATTTTATAAATCTTAGCATCGAGATCAATTATTGATCCGTTTCTGTTTGGAATTTACACTAATTAATATCAATTTACAACCTTCATGACTAATTTTATTTAACATTTTTTTAGAAGTAAAAGTTCTTATTTCATTTGAATCCAAATAAAATCTACGAACTCACTGTTAATATTAGGTTTTTTTTTAGTAAAGAATAAGAAAAACTTAATTCTTCTTTATTTAATTTCACATGATAAAAATTCATGTGATAGCTTCAATTAGTAATATCGTTTTTTAAAAAAAACATTTTTTATAAATTGACTTGATAAATTGCATTTCATTTTTAATGAAGGCAACGTTTTGTAAAAATGTGTTGAAAAAGTTGGATAAATTTATTAGAAATGTTACTTTTAATTTTAGAATGATTTATCTAGGCTTTTAAAATCGATGTCCGTTTTAATTCTACTTTTGATCAGATAGAGTTAATTTTTATTAAATAATTGAGACTTATTCAATAATTTGTTTAGGTTGATCATCTTGTGATTTTAATTGTTTATAGCTTAAAAAATAATGATTACTGTCATTATTATTTCTGCTAAAAAATAAGGTTAAATTATTAACAAATCATCACAAATGAAAAGATAGTATTCATAAGAAAAATTTTTATCTTGGTTAATCTTTAATCCATTAAGATATCCTTTTTTATCATATCTATCATTCATATAGATAGAACAAACTACTTTTAATTTAAATTTTATATACAATAATTTATCTTTCAAACTTGCATTGTATAACTTAGGAAACTTTAAAAAATTTGACTTTTACTTATTTAATGATAATAATTCTCATTATTATTTAATGCAGTGAAATTTTTTAAATAAATTTAATACCAAAGAATTATCAGTAAAATGGATTTTACTTTTTTAAATCATAAAACCTCTCACTGATTTTCTGTATTTTGCTTCACTTTGGTTATATATCAAACAACAGGAGTCGCTAATGAAGTTTACGTTTTTTAAACGACGCAAAACCTTACTATCAGTAATACTATCCTCTTTGCTTGCTTTAACAGGTATGTCCGAGTCTTCAGCAGCAGAAAAAAAATTTAAAGTTGTTACAACATTTACAATCATCCAAGATATTGCTCAAAATGTTGCTGGGGATGCTGCAACCGTTGAATCAATCACTAAAGTAGGGGCTGAAATACACGAATATGATCCGACGCCGCAAGATATTACTAAAGCTCTTTCAGCCGATTTAGTTTTATGGAATGGACTTAATTTGGAACTTTGGTTTAAACGTTTTTTTGAAGATATTAAAGATGTTCCATCAGTTATTGTGACAAAAGGCATCGAACCAATGCCAATTCAAGAAGGAAGTTATAAAGGTAATCCAAATCCTCATGCATGGATGTCACCAACACTTGCCTTAACTTATATTGAAAACATTCGAGCCGCCCTTGTTAAGTATGATCCTAAAAATGCTTCTGTCTATAATAAAAATGCGCAGAATTATGTTGCTAAAATTAAAGCACTTGATGCCCCATTGCGTGAGCGTTTAGCTAAAATTCCAGAAACGCAACGTTGGTTAGTAACAAGTGAAGGAGCCTTTAGCTACCTTGCTCGTGATTACAATTTAAAAGAAGCGTATTTATGGCCAATTAATGCCGAACAACAAGGTACGCCAAAGCAAGTTAAAAATCTTATTGATTTAGTTAGATCGAATAAAATTCCAGTTATTTTTAGTGAAAGTACCATTTCTGATAAACCCGCGAAGCAAGTCAGTAAAGAAACAGGAGCGAAGTATGGAGGTGTGCTTTATGTTGATTCGCTTTCCAAAAAAGAGGGGCCTGTTCCAACCTATATTGACCTTTTGAAGGTTACGGTTGAAACCATAGCTCAAGGATTTGAAAAATCATGACACAAATATGCTTGAACGTTGATGATATTACAGTGACTTATAATAATAGTCACACTGCAATTCATAATGCCAGTTTCCGTCTTAATGGTGGTACCATTTGTGCTCTGGTGGGAGTGAATGGTAGCGGTAAATCCACATTATTTAAGAGTATTATGGGCATGATTCGTCCAACCCGAGGACAAGTAACATTTAATGATATTTCGGTTGCTCAAGCATTGAAGCAAAATATCATAGCTTATGTTCCGCAAACAGAGGAGGTTGATTGGGATTTTCCTGTTTTAGTTTCGGATGTCGTTATGATGGGTCGTTATGGTCATATGTCTTTTTTTCGCATCCCAAGTAAAGAAGATAAAAAACAGGTTGATATTGCACTCGAACGCGTCAATATGCTGGAATTTAAGCATCGCCAAATAGGTGAGTTATCAGGAGGTCAAAAAAAAAGGGTTTTTTTAGCGAGAGCTTTAGCACAACAAGGTAAAGTATTATTGCTTGATGAACCATTTACAGGCGTTGATGTAAAAACTGAAAATGCCATTATCGATTTGCTGAAAGATTTGAGAAAAGAAAATCATCTTATTTTAGTTTCTACCCATAATTTAGGCAGTGTGCCAGAATTTTGCGATCAAGTCGTGTTAATTAATCAAACTGTATTGGCTTTCGGACCAACCGAAACGACCTTTACCCCTCAAAATTTGATGACGACCTTCGGTGGTGCGTTACGTTATCTAAGTTTATCTGGCGAAAAATTACACCAAGATGAAGATCCTCGTAAGGTATCCATCTTAACCGATGATGAGCGTGCGGCAATTTTTTATGGAGAAGGTAAAGATGATTCACCACACCAAGATCTGTTGGTCGATGATCAGCAAAATTAAGCAAAAGGATGACAATAATGGAATTCTTTCTTGAACCATTTAGCTATAACTTTATGCTTAAAGCCATTTGGGTTAGTAGCATTGTTGGGGCTTCTTGTGCTTTTTTATCAGCGTTTCTTATGTTGAAAGGTTGGTCATTAATGGGCGATGCATTATCCCATTCGGTGGTCCCTGGTGTTGCAGGTGCTTATGCGCTGGGTTTACCTTATTCGATCGGCGCTTTTTTTACAGGATTACTTGCTGCCTTATCTATAACTTTCGTCCGCGCCCTTACTCGCTTAAAGGAAGATGCCATTATTGGCTTTATTTTCTCGACTTTTTTTGCAATTGGACTATTAATTATTTCACTAAATCCAACTTCAGTTAATGCCCAAACGATTATTTTTGGGAATATTTTAGGCATTGATGATAGTGATATGTGGCAGGTACAGATTATTATTTTGGTTTCTTTAATTTTGTTATTATTTTTTTGGAAAGATCTGTTAGTGGTATTTTTTGACGAAACCCATGCACGCTCAATAGGTCTAAAGCCATTACATCTCAAAATTCTTTTTTTCACTATTTTAAGTGCTTGTACCGTCGCAGCCTTGCAAACCGTTGGAGCGATTTTGGTGATTGCTATGGTGGTCACTCCCGGAGCAACAGCCTATTTGCTTACTAATCGATTTTCTAAACTGTTAATGATTTCCGTCGTAATTGGTGCGTCAACCAGCGCCATTGGGGCTTATTTTAGTTACTTTTTGAATGGTGAAACAGGCGGTGTTATTGTCACGCTACAAACTTTGGTTTTCCTAATGGTATTTTTGTTTGCACCAAAACAAGGTTTAATATCAAACCGTTTACGAATAAGGCAAAGCCGTTTGAATAACGGGGGAAATCTATGATAGATATATTGGAATATCTTTATTACCCTTTTACTCTTCCTCTTATGCAACGTGCTATTTTAGCTGCACTTTCAACAGGTATTGTTTGTGCGCTTCTTTCATGTTTTTTGGTATTAAAAGGCTGGTCTTTAATGGGAGATGCAATATCGCATGCCGTATTACCTGGCATTGTGCTTGCCTATTTAGCTGGTATTCCAATTATCCTCGGTGCATTTGCATCGGGATTATTGTGCTCAGTTGCCACTGGCTATATTAAAGAAAATAGCCGGATAAAAGAAGATACAGTAATGGGAATTGTGTTTTCGGGAATGTTTGCGTTCGGATTAGTGTTGTTTTCAAAAGTAGATACATCACAGCATTTAAATCATATCTTATTTGGCAGCGTGCTCGGTACCAGTTATGATGATTTAAAACAAATTATATTAATTGCAGCGATAATATCAACAATAATAATCATTAAGCGTCGTGATCTACTTCTGTATTGTTTCGATCCAGTACAAGCCAAAGTTGTCGGTTTATCTGTAAAATTATTACATTATGGTTTACTTTGTGTTTTGGCTTTAACTATCGTCAGCTCTTTAAAAACGGCTGGAGTGATATTAGTGATTGCAATGCTGATAGCACCTGGTATTATTGCATTTTCGTTGACTAAATGTTTTGAAAAAATGCTGTTGATAGCAGTAATTGTTTCGATATTTGCAACGGTTGTCGGTACGCTCATTAGTTTTTACTTTGACGCATCGTCCAGTGCGTGTATTGTAATTTTGCAAGCTGTTATCTTTCTTGCAGTACAAGTCTGCCAATTTATTGTAAGAAAAAATATAACGCATTAATTAAGAATACATTATCTATAGCGTGAGTATAAGTGTGCTCACGCTACCTTTCTGATAATCGGCAATTATTCATCATCCATATATTTACTGGAATCGGCATAATTATCAAATCGAGAAAATTGACCTTGGAATTTTAAGCGAACTTTACCAATTGGTCCGTTTCTCTGTTTACCTAATATAATTTCAGCAATCCCTTTATGTTCAGATGCTTCATTATAAACTTCGTCACGATAAATAAACATAATTACGTCAGCATCTTGTTCAATGGATCCCGATTCACGTAAATCTGAATTAACTGGTCGTTTATCCGCTCGTTGTTCTAAACTACGGTTTAGCTGTGATAGCGCTACTACTGGTATTTGTAACTCTTTTGCTAACGCTTTTAATGAGCGAGAAATTTCGGCAATTTCTAAAGTTCGGTTTTCAGAAATATTGGGTACACGCATCAACTGTAAATAATCGACCATAATCATACTTAAACCTTTATGTTCACGATAAATACGTCTAGCCCGTGAACGCAATTCCATTGGTGTTAAACCTGATGAATCATCAATATAAATATTTTTCTTTTCGAGTAAAAGTCCCATCGTGCTCGAGATTCTTGCCCAGTCATCATCTTGCAATTGTCCTGTTCGAATACGTGTTTGATCAACCCGCGATAATGAGGCAAGCATACGCATCATTATCTGTTCAGAGGGCATCTCTAAACTGAATATTAATACAGGTTTTTCTTGCGTCATTGCCGCATTTTCGCATAAGTTCATTGCAAATGTGGTTTTACCCATTGATGGTCTGGCAGCAATGATGATTAAGTCTGAACTTTGTAACCCAGCGGTTTTTTTATCTAAATCAATATAACCTGTTGAAACACCTGTCACACCGTCATGTGGACGTTGAAATAGTTCTTCAATTTTAGCAACCGTTGCTTCAAGCACTTCAGTAATGCTTTTAGGACCATCGCCCTGCTTTGTTCGACTTTCAGCAATTTGAAAGATTTTACTTTCTGCTAAATCTAATATTTCAGTACTGTCTCGACCTTCTGTAGCATAACAATTATCTGCGATTTCATTTGAAGCACTGATTAATTCGCGCAAAATCGCCTGTTGTCGAATAATCTCACTATAAGCAACCACATTAATCGCACTTGGCGTATTTTTAGAAAGCTCAGCTAAGTAAGCAAATCCCCCCACATCCGTTAATAGATCTTTGCTTTCTAAGCTTTCTGATAAAGTAATTAAATCTATCGGTGTACCTTTGCTTATCAGCGAATGCATTTCAGAAAAAATCAGTTGATGATGGCGCGAATAAAAATCGCGATCCATAATCATTTCAGCAACCGTATCCCAACGTTGATTATCAAGCATCAAACTACCAAGCACAGCTTGTTCTGCCTCAATTGAATGCGGAGGCATCTTGATGTTATGTAGATTTGATTTTTTCGCCTCTTGATTTCTTGAATTTCTGTTTAAGCTTGTTTCATCTTTGTTCATTACGTTCATCTTTTTAATCTAATTCATCATTAAGCTTATTGGCTTACGCTAAAAATAATGGTCCTAATGCGAGATTAGGTATTTGATACTCACTAGGATAATCCACTTGTACTAAATATAAACCTTCAGGTTTTGCTGTTGCTGCTGCTTGAGTCCTGTCTTTTACGCGTAGAAGTTCATCAATCCATTTTGGTGGTTTATTGCCTACCCCAACTTCAAGTAAACTACCTACTATATTGCGAACCATATGGTGAACAAATGCATTCGCTTTGATATCAACGAGGATATACTCACCCTTCCTTATTACTTCAATATGATGAACATTTCTCCAAGGTGTTCGTGATTGACATTGTGCCGCTCTAAATGATGAAAAATCATTTTCACCTAATAGATATTGTGCAGCTTGATTCATCAATGTCTCATTTAAAGGTAAATAATAGTGCGATACACCTTTAGCTAAAATTGCTGGGCGATAACGGTTATTATAAATGATATAACGATAACGCCGAGCTGTTGCGCTAAACCGAGCATGAAAACTATCATCGACAACTTGAGACCAGCGAACAGCGATATTTACCGGTAAATGTGCATTGACCCCCATTGTCCAAGCTGTTTGGGATCGTCTAGCTTGGGTTTCAAAATGCACTACTTGTCCTGTCGCATGCACACCAGCATCAGTCCGACCTGCGCAAAACAAATTGATGGGTTCATTGGCGACAATCGACAAGGCTGATTCTAATTTTGCTTGGATAGAATCAACCGATTGCTGACGCTGCCACCCAAAATAGCCACTGCCATCATACTCAATTCCTAATGCAATTTTAGAGGTAGTCATTAATTAAGATCTCAAGGGTCTCAATCAACATTAATGCCCCTAAATAACGGACATTGTCAGCTACTGACCAAAATTGAATTTGTTCATAATGCCCATAACTGTGTCGTAAATTAGCCAATTTAATTGTTAACTGAGATTCGGATTCAGGGCTAACTTCTGTTACTGGTGTTGGTAAGTTATCTTCATGTACTTCAACACCATATTCACCAAATCGCGCCATATCCAATTCAATAGGTAAACTGCTCGATACATTAATTGCTTGGGCAAGCCCATAAAATACTGGTACCACAACAGATTCGATCGATACAGGTAAATCATAATTATTAAGGACTTTGCGAATTTGGTTAATTTGTGATTTTTCACCTAATGCCATATCATCACGTTCATGTGATATTGGTAATAAATTAAAAGCCAATTGTTTATCAAATAACGCATTATCAACTGGCATGCCATTAAGCAAACGTGCACTTTGCCCTGCTAATTCATCAACACCAGGCTTACCATAGAGTGATGCTGGGATAAAACTGGTTGCATGTAAGTTAGTGAGTAAGTCAGTATCGGTTAACGATGCCACACAACGCAATAACTGGCATACTGTTGCGCTTGCTACAGCAACAATATTATCATTACGATACTCAGTTAACACATTGTTATTCACTTTTGGCACAATTAAAGGAATATGATCTTGAGTCGCAAAATAACCACTGGCATCAATAACAACACAACCAGAATCAGTCACTACTTGTGCATATTTTTCACTGGTCTCAGCCCCAGCAACAAAAAAGGCAAAATGACACTGACTCCAATCCATTTGTGCACCATCAATAACAGTTAAGTTTTTACCCGCAAAGCGAACAATTTCACCCGCGCTGTTATCACTTCCAACTAAATAAAGATTTTCAATTTGTAAATTATGTTTTTGTGCCTCGTCTGTTTGAACACAATGTTGTTGTAACAATTCAATTAGCGCAGAACCGACTTGTCCTGTCGCACCGACAATAGCAATATTCCATGCAGACATATTTAATAACCCAAATAAAAAAGTTTAGTGGTAATTATATCACTATATCGTAAATATAGCGGTAAAAGATATTTTGCCATGATATTGGCATTTGTTCTCGTTAGCCTCGTTCATATAAAAGGAATTGATAAGACTTGATTTTTAGAAAAACTTAACATTCGTTTTTAATTATTTTTTTATTATCTCTAATAAATTTTTTGGAATATTGATCGACAAAAAAGATCTTTTCCAGTTACTAATTGAATAATCATCGCTAAATTAGACAATTATAAAACACATTCAAAATCATCTATTATGGCAAAAAAAACATTATCCACCATTGCTAAACAAGCCAATTTATCCATTGCTTCCGTGTCGAGAGTTTTAAAAAAACCGCATTTAACTTCTCCCATAACACAATCGAAAGTTTATCAAGCTATTGAAGAGCTCAATATTGATATTCATAAAAATTTTAAATCACGTAATGATCATCATGACAGTAATAAAATATTGGTACTCGACAATCAATTTATTACAAGAACACACATTAACTTTGGTTTAGAGCAAACATTGACTAAAGCGGGTTTTGTAACTTTTTACTTTCGTTTTCCCTATCATACGAGACAAGATATTCATTATCTAATTAAATATATTAGTCAACATTCTTTTGCGGGTATTTTAGTCATTAATGACGCACCTTATTTGCAGGAGCTGGAAAAGTTTAAAAAAGTTTTACCGCCTATTGTTTTAATTAATCACTTTTCCCTCAACTTTATATGTGTTCATTTTGATCATTTAGTAATTGGACATCAAATAACCCAATATTTATTAAGTAATTCTCATACTAAAATTGCGGTTCTATATAATGACAAAAATAAAGCCAGTTCGACGCTTTTCTTACAAGGTTATAAACAAGCTTTGTTAAGAGCAAATTTAATCGTTAACAAAGACTATCTTATTGAAGATTGTTTTACTTATGAGCATGGCAAAGCAGCAGTTAAACAATTAATTAATAGTAATAGTCCTCCTACTGCTGTTATCTGTTGTGATCATATCAATCTAAATTATTTAGATGAACAATGTCAAAAATCAGAGTTTTTTTCAACACATTATAATGTCATTTTAGGTGCATTACATCAGGCTAAGGAAAGTGAAATCCAATTGCCTAAACCGCTTACAATAACGTACCTTAGCCACTCAACAGATAGACAATATAATGAATTAGATAAACTAAGTCGAATTAATAAACCCCTGTATAAAATGGGGCAAGAAGCAGCAACATTGCTTTGCCACTATATATTAAATAAATTGGCATCAACTAAACATTACCATATTATTGATACTGAGGCATTTTTTTATTAAAAATTCAAACCATACCGTGTTAATATAATTCAATATAGTCTATTAATTCGATAAAGCATTATTAAACATTACGAAGTTGATATTAAGCGTTTTGGCGATAATTTATTAAACAGCTGTATACCTGCTCCAATGAATTGTTCATCTTGATAGATTCTTACCAATGTTTCGACTGGTATACAATTATCAAGTTCAATTGTTCGCCCCAGTAAAATATCATTACCTTGAGCATGCGTCAGTATCACTTTTGGACAATCTTGTAATGGGCTATCAACAGCCATTAAGAATTGTTCTTTATCGATCATATCTTCTAATGTTTCTAATGTGACCATATTTTCAATAGGATAATTGGATACTTGTAAACGTCTTAAATAAATAACATGTGCACCACAACCAAGACGTTCACCCAAATCATCAACAATGGTGCGAATATAAGTTCCTTTTGAACAATGTATCTCTAACGTCAATTCATTTTTTTTATCATCAAATTGAATAAATTGATTTTTATATACAGTGATAGGCCTAGCTTGGCGTTCAATCACAATACCTTGACGAGCATATTCATAAAGTGGCTTACCTTGATGTTTTAATGCTGAAAACATGGTTGGTACTTGTAAAATATCACCACGAAAATGCGTCAAAGCTTGATTAATTTGTAATTCGGATACCTCAACAGGTCTGGTACACACAATCTGACCATCTGCATCAGAAGTGTCCGTTCGTTCACCAAGTTTAGCAATAACACGATAACACTTGTCAGAATCTAACAAGTATTGAGAAAATTTGGTTGCTTCACCAAAGCAAATTGGTAACATTCCCGTTGCTAATGGATCAAGCGCTCCGGTATGTCCTGCTTTTTTTGCTTTAAACAGTCGTTTTACTTTTTGCAGTGCATCGTTTGACGTCAGACCTTGTGGTTTGTCTAGCAATAAAACGCCGTGAAGATCACGGCAAGTTTTTTTTATGTTTATCATCTTTTTATACTGAAACGTATAGTTAACCTGAAACTTCTTTACAAAAAATTAGAAGTTATTTTTAAAATTAATCTTTATGACGCTCGTTGTCTTGCTTAATAACATTAGTTACTAAATTAGACATATGCATACCTTTAACCAGAGACTCATCATAAAAGAATTTAATCTCAGGAATAATACGTAAGCTCATGGCTTTACCGATTAAAGTACGAATGTAGCCTTTAGCATCATTAAGCACTTTTAAACCCTGTTCAATAACTCGCGGATCTTCATCATTTAAAAAAGTCACAAAAACTTTAGCATAGGAAAGATCGCGTGAAATATCTACCCCAGAAACCGTCACCATACCTAAACGAGGATCTTTGATTTCCCGTTGTAAGATGATTGCAATTTCTTTTTGTAATTCATGTCCGACTCGAGATGAACGATTAAATGCTTTTGCCATATCTATTTTCCTTTAAATATAAATAAGCAAGGTCTAAACCTTGCTTATGAAAGACAGCGAAATGACTAAATCGTACGTTTGATTTCAATAGTTTCAAAGACTTCAATAGCATCGCCAACACGAACATCATTATAGTTACGTACACCAATACCACATTCCATACCATTACGAACTTCGTTAACATCATCTTTAAAGCGACGTAATGATTCAAGTTCGCCTTCATAGATAACCACGTTATCACGTAATACACGAATTGGGTTATGACGCTTAACCACACCTTCAGTTACCATACAGCCAGCAATCGCACCAAATTTTGGTGATTTAAAGACGTCACGTACTTCGGCAAGACCAATGATCTCTTGTTTGTACTCAGGTGCAAGCATACCACTCATTGCTTGTTTCACTTCATCAATGAGATCATATATTACTGAATAGTAGCGTAGATCTAAGTTTTCTGTTTCAATAACTTTACGTGCAGATGCATCAGCGCGTACATTAAAGCCTAAAATAATTGCATTAGATGCTGCTGCAAGTGATGCATCAGTTTCAGTAATACCACCTACACCTGAACCAATAATTTTAACTTTAACTTCATCTGTTGATAGTTTAAGTAATGAATCAGAAATTGCTTCAACTGAACCTTGAACATCGGCTTTTAAAACAATATTAAGTTCAGATACATCACCCTCAGTCATGTTGGTAAACATGTTTTCAAGTTTCGCTTTTTGTTGACGAGCTAATTTCACATCACGGAATTTACCTTGTCGATAAAGCGCAACTTCACGCGCTTTCTTTTCATCACGAACAACGGTTGCTTCATCACCTGCTGATGGCACACCAGATAGACCGAGAATCTCAACTGGAATAGATGGACCAGCTTCGGTCACTTCTTTACCTAATTCGTTACGCATTGCACGAATTCGACCATACTCAAATCCACAAAGTACTATATCACCTTTATGTAACGTACCTGATTGAACCAGTACAGTAGCAACAGAACCACGACCTTTATCGAGGAATGATTCAATAACTACACCACTTGCCATTCCAGTCTCGTAGGCAGTTAATTCAAGAACTTCAGCTTGTAATAAGATTGCTTCAAGTAGTTGGTCGATGCCTGTACCTGCTTTAGCCGAAACATGAACAAACTGAGTATCCCCCCCCCAATCTTCTGACATAACGCCATATTGGGCCAGTTCACCTTTTACGCGCTCAGGATCGGCTTCTGGTTTATCAATTTTATTTACAGCAACAACAATTGGCACATTCGCAGCTTTAGCATGCTGAATAGCCTCAATAGTTTGTGGCATCACACCATCATCAGCTGCAACGACAAGCACCACAATATCGGTCGCTTTCGCACCACGGGCACGCATTGAAGTAAATGCCGCATGACCTGGAGTATCTAAGAAAGTGATTTCACCATTTGCGGTTTTAACATGGTAAGCACCGATATGCTGAGTTATACCACCTGCTTCGCCTGATGCGACCTTCGCTTTACGAATATAATCAAGTAACGATGTTTTGCCGTGGTCAACGTGCCCCATAATGGTCACAACTGGAGCTCGTGCAACCTTTTCTGCTCCAGTATCACGATCGCTCATAAGCGATTCTTCAAGCTCATTTTCACGACGAAGCACAACTTTATGTCCCATTTCTTCAGCAACAAGCTGAGCGGTTTCTTGATCGATAACTTGGTTAATGGTTGCCATTGCGCCCATCTTCATCATGGTTTTAATGACTTCTGAACCTTTAACAGCCATTTTATTGGCTAATTCAGCAACCGTAATCGTTTCACCAATCACAACATCACGATTAACCGCTTGCACTGGTTTATTAAAGCTTTGTTGCAATGCACTTTTACCTTTCTTTTTATGACCACTTCGAGTAACTGCACGCGCTTCTTCACGTTCAGCTTTGCCTTCAGAAAGTTTACTGCCTTTTTTCTGTTTAGTTTGTTTAGCGTTGCGACCACGCCCACGAGCGCTTTCGACTTCACGATCAGTATCATCTTCAGCCGCTCTCGCATATTTTGAAGTCGTCACGTGATAATCTTCATCATCCGGATTATCACTCACTTCAGTATCACTATATTGTTCGGCTAATTTACGTGCTTCTTCTGCCATACGTTTAGCATCTTCTTCAAGTTTACGACGATTTTCTTCTTCTGCTTTTCGTTTAATTTCGTTAGCTTCGGCTTCTAAACGTGCTTTCTCTTCCTGTGCTTTTTTCACTTTAGGATCCACTGGGTGTGCTTGTTCAATTTTAGCTACTTGCTTAGTTTTTTCTTCTTCAGCCTGAGCTTGGGCCTGAATTTCAGCTTGCTTTTTCGCTTCTTCTTCACGTTTTCTGGCTTCTTCTGCGGCTGCTAATTTTTCTTTTTCTTCCGCTTCGTTACGTGCTTTCATTTCAGTTTCTTGTTTAATTTTTTCAGCTTCAAGACGAGCTTTCTCTTGCTGTGCTACGACTTCAGCAGGATCACGCTTGACAAAAGTACGTTTTTTACGGACTTCTACTTTAATTTCTTTGCTTTTACCACCAGCACTTGACACATTCAAAGTTGAATGGGTTTTACGTTGCAACGTTAATTTAGTCGGACCTTGCTGAGGATTTAAATGAGCAAGCAAAGCTTCTTTTTCCTTTTGTGTAACAGTATCTGATGCTGTTTTTTTAATGCCCGCATCGGCAAACTGTTGCAAAAGTGTTTGCACTGGAGTGTTTATCTCTTGAGCCAGTGTTTCGATTGATACTTTGGTCATGTATTACTTTCCCTCAATTATTCATTTGCAAACCAACAAATATTACGTGCAGCCATAATAAAATCGCCAGCTTGTTTGCTTGTTAAACCCTCAATATCGGCTAGATCGTCGGTACCTTGTTCAGCTAAATCTTCCAAAGTAGTTACGTCATGTTGTGCTAATTGATAGGCCAATTCTTGTGTCATACCCGCCAAATCTAATAAATCCTGAGCAGGTCTTTTATCACCACTAGTAGCTAATGCCATTGTGGTTAATGCATCCTTTGCTCGGCTTCTTAATGCTTCAACGAGTTCTTCATTGAGTTCTTCAATTTCAAGTAATTCATCAACTGGTACATAAGCAAGCTCTTCCAGTGAAGTAAAGCCTTCTTCAACTAACAGTTGTGCAAGATCTTCTTCAATATCTAAATGCTTCATGAAATTACTAATTGAAGCAAAAGATTCTGCATGATGTTTTTCTTGTAAATCTTCGGTACTCATAACATTTAATGTCCAACCCGTAAGTTGGGATGCTAAACGAATGTTTTGCCCATTTCGACCAATTGCCTGTGGCAACGTATCGGCATTCACGGCGACATCCATAGTATGCTTATCTTCATCAACAACGATTGACACCACATCTGCAGGCGCCATAGCGTTAATTACGTATTGTGCTGGATTATCATCCCACAAAACAATATCGATTCGCTCACCACCAAATTCATTTGATACCGCTTGAACTCGTGCACCACGCATACCGACACAAGCACCCACTGGATCAATACGACGGTCATTACTGCTCACTGCAATTTTTGCGCGCGATCCTGGATCACGAGCAACTCCTTTAATATCAATCATCTCTTCACCAATTTCTGGCACTTCGATACGGAATAATTCTTCCATCATCTCAGGGTTAGAGCGACTAATACAAAGTTGTGCTGGTTTATTATCTTGTTCAACGAGGTATAAAATACCACGAACACGGTCACCAATGCGAAAATTTTCACGTGGTAACATATCATGACGTAACATCATTGCATCAGCATTATTCCCTAAATCAAGAATAACACTATCACGGTTGGTTTTCTTAACAATACCGGTTACTATTTCACCAATGCGATTTCTAAACATGTCAATGACCATGGCTCGCTCAGCTTCACGTACTTTTTGTACGATAACTTGTTTAGCTGTTTGGGTAGTAATACGGTCAAATGCTACTGATTCGATCTGCTCTTGAACATAATCACCCAATTGTACTGATGGATCTTCGTATTGTGCTGCTTCTAATGTTATTTCTTTCGTTGGTTGAGTAACATCACTCACAACATGCCAACGACGAAATGTGTCATAATCACCTGTTTTATGGTCGATTTTTACAATAACGTCAATATCCACATTCTGTTTCTTTTTCGTGGCTGTTGCTAATGCTGTTTCTAACGCTTCAAAAATTTTGTCACGCGTTAGTGCTTTTTCATTTGATACTGCTTCAACAACAGCTAAAATTTCTTTATTCATCCTTTACACCCGTACTCTATTTAAGGTTAAAATTAGGTACTATGTTTGCTTTCTGTATATTAGTAAAAGCAAACACTTCATCATTATCTTCCACCGTTAATGTAATCATCTCATTATCAATGGATTTTATCCGACCTTTCCACTTGCGACGATTTGCAACAGGAATACGTAAACTAACAGTGACTTCTTCACCAATAAAACGTTGATAATGTTCAAGCGTAAACAGAGGTCTATCCATACCAGGAGATGAAACTTCAAGATTGTAGGCGTCTTTGATAGGGTCTTCAACATCAAGTACTGCGCTAATTTGTCGGCTTACATCAGCACAATCATCAACAGTTATACCGTTTTCACTATCTATATAAACTCGTAACACTGGGTAACGGCCACGAATGTATTCAACGCCAACTAACTCAAAGCCAAGTGCACTTACTGGTTCTTGAATGATATCAGTTAATTGCTGTTCTATATTAGCCAAACAAACCTCCACTGCAGAAAATAAAAAAGGGCATATAGCCCAACATTCTTTTTAAACTTACGCTTAAAATCACAACACGAAAAAAAACCTCGACATGCGAGGCTACATTTAAAAAACTCATTATAATGAAGCCACTTGAGTTGAACTTTCATGCAATAAAAGGGTTGATTGATTTATGGATGAAAATTTAAGTGGTTGCGGGGGCTGGATTTGAACCAACGACCTTCGGGTTATGAGCCCGACGAGCTACCAAGCTGCTCCACCCCGCGATAGATGACTGAGAATTATACTTCTTTTTGGATAAAATGCAACTTAAAATCACGCTAGTTTTATCAATTCTGCTTAAAGTTTATAAAAATAACCTACTACAACTTGGCTTATGCATTTAGATAAATTAAGCATAATTGGTTAACTCATATTGGTATAAAAAACCTATTTTAAAGTTTATTATACCAATGTGCGTTCATTAAATAATGATTACTTGATTGTCGCCTGTTTCATGATTTTAACAAAGTGAGCTAATTCGCTTAGCATTTTGTCTGTGTTATTCAGATTATGTTCAATAATTTTTACCGTAGCGGAACCAGCAATAGCCCCAGCAGCACCAGATTTAATGGCTTCACTCACTTGCAACGGTTCTGAGATACCAAATCCTTGAATCGCTGGCGGCGCGCCGTACTGAGTCAATTTTTGGATTAAATGCGTTAAAGGTTTATTGGCGCGATTTTCAATACCGGTTACACCAGCACGTGACACAAGATAGGTGTAACCTTTACCCAATTCAGCTATTTTTTTAATAACTTCGTCATCAGCATTTGGTGGGCAAATAAAGATTGGCGCAATCTTATATTTTTCTGCATGTTTGGTAAATTCTTGTGCATACTCAACCGGTAAATCAGCAATTAATACTGAATCTACGCCTGCTTTTGCACATTTCGCATAGAAGTTATCAATACCATTTTTAAAAACTAAATTAGCATAGATGAGTAAGCCAATAGGAATATCAGTATGATAGTTTCTAATTTGAGTTAATATTTCAAAACATTTTTCAACACTAATACCACCTTTAAAAGCGCGAATATTCGCATTTTGAATGGTTGGTCCATCGGCCATAGGGTCAGAAAACGGAATACCCAGCTCTAATGCATCCGCACCAGCATCAATTAAAGTTTGTATTATTTGTAAAGAGAGTTCTGGATTAGGATCCCCAACAGGAACAAAAGGAACAAATGCGCCCCGCTTTTCTTGATTTAATTTATCAAATAATTTTTGATAACGGTTCATTCAATTTCTCCTTTTGCTTTTAAAATATCATAAACAGTAAAGATATCTTTATCTCCGCGGCCCGATAGATTGACAATCAACAGCTGTTCTTTATTAGGATTTTCTTTGATCATCTTTAGTGCATAAGCTAAAGCATGCGATGATTCTAACGCAGGAATAATACCCTCATGACGCGACAACGCTTTAAAGGCATCTAACGCTTCATCATCGGTAATCGAAACATATTGCGCACGGCCGATACTATCTAAATAAGCATGTTGAGGTCCAACCGATGGAAAATCAAGGCCCGCTGATATCGAATACGACTCTTCAATTTGCCCTTCATCAGTTTGCATCATTGGCGATTTCATACCAAAGTAGATACCCAATTTACCATGTTTTAATGATGCACCATGTTCACCGCTTTCAATGCCGTGTCCACCCGGTTCAACACCAATTAAGCGTACTGATTTTTCTTCAATAAAATTCGCAAACATACCAATTGCATTAGATCCACCGCCAACACAAGCAATCACGGCATCAGGCAAACGTCCTTCTTTTTCTAATATTTGCTGTTTGGCTTCGCGGCTAATCATCTGCTGAAATTCACGTACAATAGTCGGGAAAGGATGCGGACCTGCTGCGGTACCTAGCATATAGTGAGCTTTTTCATAACTTCCTGACCAGTCACGCAACGCTTCGTTACAGGCATCTTTTAAAGTAGCTGAACCTGTTTCAACCGGAATCACAGTCGCCCCCATTAAACGCATTCTAAACACATTAGGCGCTTGCCGTTTAACATCTTTTGCGCCCATATAAATACGGCATTTTAAGCCAAGTAACGCACAGGCCAGTGCTGATGCAACGCCATGCTGCCCTGCACCGGTTTCGGCAATAATTTCGGTTTTGCCCATACGTTTGGCAAGTAACGCTTGCCCTAATACTTGATTGGTCTTGTGCGCACCGCCATGTACAAGATCTTCACGTTTTAAATAGAGTTTAGTTTTAGTGCCTGCTGTTAAGTTTTTACATAAAGTAAGCGCAGTTGGTCGACCGGCATAATTGACTAATAAATCATTAAACTCTTTTTGAAAACTTGGATCATGAATCGCTGATAAAAAAGCATCCTCAAGTTGCTCAAGCACAGGCATCAATATTTGAGGGACATACTGCCCACCAAACTCACCAAAATAAGGATTTAATTTTGACATAACTATTCCTTTTAACATTAATTAAATTTGTTCAAATACAGCTTGAATTTTGTGTTTATCTTTAATACCCGGCGAAATTTCGATACCAGAATTTAAATCCACCCCAATCACATTTGTAGCTAAAGCATTTTTTATATTTTGCGGATTAATGCCGCCGGCTAAAATCACATTAGTTAAATCTTGCCCTGCTAGTAGTGACCAATCAAAGCTTTTACCCGTTCCCCCGGCGCCATGATCAAATATATAACGACTGAATAACGGATTATTGTGTTCGGGGATGGTATTGCTGATACTTAATGCTTTCCAAATCTGACAATTTTTAGGTAATTTTTCACGTAATAATTGGATATATTGGTTATCTTCATCACCATGCAATTGAACAGCATAAAGTGAAAGTTGTTCAGCTATTTGACAAACTTGATCTATCGTTTCATTTTTAAACACACCTACCCAATTTAGCGGCGCAGCTGAAATGACTCTACGGGCATTTATTGGCGATAGATAACGAGGTGATTTTGGTGCAAATATTAATCCACCATATACCGCACCGGCTTGGTAAGCTGCTATCGCATCTTCAGCGCGAGTTAAACCACAAACTTTATTTTCACCCAGCATGACTTTACGAATCGCTAAGGTTAAATTAGGTTCTGACATCAGCGCGCTACCAATTAAAAAACCATTAGCAAACTGACTTAATTCTTTAACTTGATTATGTGTGTAAATCCCCGATTCGCTGATAATAATGCGATCATCAGGAATCGTTTTCGATAGATTTTTAACGCGATTTAAATCGACACTCAAATCACGCAAATTACGATTATTAATGCCTATCACTTTAGCACCAAGTGCAATTGCTCGTTCCACTTCGGCTTGCGTGCTTGCTTCGGTTAATATGCCCATATTGAGTTGATGAGCGATACGGCTTAAGTGACGATACTCATCGTCATTGACGACTGATAGCATTAATAAAATGGCATCGGCCTGATAATAACGCGCTAAGTAAATTTGATATTCATCAATAATAAAGTCTTTGCAAAGAACAGGCTGAGTTACCTCATTACGTACGATAGGCAAAAACTCAAAACGTCCTTGAAAGTATTTTTCGTCGGTCAACACCGAAATAGCCGAAGCATAATCTTTATACACTTTGGCAATAGTTGCAGGATCAAAATCATCCCGAATTAACCCTTTTGACGGTGAGGCTTTTTTACATTCTAAAATAAATGCTGTTTTAGTTTGATTTAATGATTGATAAAAATCACGATCACTAGGCTTCACATCCATTTTAAATGTTTCAAGCGGTTTTGATGCTTGCTGTGAGACTAACCAACTTTGTTTATCTTCGATGATTTTTTTCAATACGGTTGCCATTTCAACATTTTCCGTTAATGCTGCAATTGCCATATTTTTCTCCACTGTTATCTTGCCGCTAATTGCTGTAATAGTTGATAAGCTTTACCACTACGCATCATTTCAATCGCTTGTTTAGCATTTTGTTTTAAATCGGACTGACCAAACAAACTCATTAACATCGCAACGTTAGCGGCGATCGCTGCTTCATGAGCCGGTTTGCCATGTCCTTGTAAAATCGCAATTAACATATCACGATTCATCTCTGGCGTGCCACCTTCAATATCTTTTAATGTATATTGCTGTAAGCCGAAATCTTGCGGTGTTAATGTAAAGTAACGAATTTTGCCATTATGCACTTCAGCCACTTGCGTTTCACCATGAATCGCAACTTCATCCATTCCTGAACCATGTACCACATAGGCATGGGTATAACCTAACATAGTTAACGTTTCAGCAATCGGTTTGATTAAATCTGGGTGATATACCCCTAATAAAATTCGTTTAGGACGAGACGGATTAATGAGCGGCCCTAGTACATTAAAAATCGTTCGAGTCTTCAATTGCTGACGAACCGGCGCGGCATGACGAAAACCTGAATGATATTGCTGAGCAAATAAAAAACATACACCAAGCTCATCTAACGCCTTACGCGAATCTTCGGCCGGCATATTTAATTTAATGCCTAAAGCAGACAACACGTCTGATGAACCTGATTTACTCGACACCCCACGGTTACCATGTTTAGCCACCTTGTAACCTAACGCAGCAGCCACAAAGGCACTGGCGGTTGAAATATTAATACTGTTGGTACCATCACCACCTGTTCCGACAATGTCGGTAAACGCATAATCTGGAATAGCAAAACTATCGGCATTTTCAAGCAGTGCTTGCGCGGCTCCTGCGATTTCATCTGGCTTTTCACCGCGAACTTTCATACTAATTATTGCTGTTGCCAATACCGTCGGTTCGATTTTACCTTGAATAATTAAGTTGAACAGTATTTTACTTTCTTGTTGGCTTAATACCTGTCCTAAATATAACTTATTGAGAATAGGTTGAATATTATACTCTTGCTTATCAATAATGGCTTCTTGTTTTGGTTGCGCTGTTTGTTGTGATGGATTAAGCGCCCACTCAATGGTTTGCTCAAGCAGTTTTACGCCTTGAATAGTTAAAATTGATTCGGGATGAAACTGAAAACCACACACCCGATCCTCATCATTACGCACCGCCATCACAATATTGTTACACAAGGCATTAATGGTTAGGGTTTTAGGAATATTTTCGCCTTTTAATGAATGATACCGCGCGACCGGTAATGGATTAGGTAAGCCTTTAAACATGGCTTGTTCATCGTGTTCAATAAGTGAAGCTTTGCCATGTAAAATATCACCCGCTGGTACAATGCTTCCACCATAAGACTCAACAATCGCCTGATGACCAAGGCAGATACCTATAATCGGTAATTTCCCTTTTAGGCGTTTAAGTAATTCTGGCATACAACCTGCTTCACTTGGTGCGCCGGGTCCTGGCGATAACATCAAAATAGGATTTTGCATTTGTGAGAGTTTTTCAACTATCACATCAGCCGGGATCGTATTACGATAAATCGTCACATGATGTTGGCTATTACGTAGTTGATCGACGAGGTTATAAGTAAAAGAATCAATATTATCAATAAATAAAATATTAGCCATTAGAATATACCTTCTACATTATGTGCTGCCATAATTGCTCTAACCACAGCGCGCGCTTTATTACGTGATTCGTCGGATTCAAATTGTGGTTCAGAATCTAAAACCACGCCGCCACCAGCTTGAACAGTCGCTATGCCGTTTTCAACATAAGCACTACGAATCACAATACACGTATCAAGATCACCATTGGCAGTAAAATACCCTACTGCCCCACCATAGCTACCCCGTTTAACTTTTTCTGATTCGGCAATCAATTGCATTGCACGAATTTTGGGCGCACCGGTTAATGTCCCCATATTCATGGTCGCTTGATAAGCATGAAGTGCATCTAAATCTTCACGTAATTGACCAATGACTTTAGACACCAAATGCATCACAAACGAATAGCGATCAACTTTGAGTAAATCTTTAGTATATCGTGTACCTGGTTGACAAATACGTGCTAAATCATTACGAGCTAAATCCACTAACATTAAATGTTCTGCCAGTTCTTTCTTGTCGGTACGCATATCTAACTCTAAACGACTATCTAAATCATAATCAATGTCGCCATTAGCAGTTAAGCCTCGAGGACGCGTTCCGGCAATAGGGTAGATTTCGACTTGATTGGTGGCTTTACTATATTTAAGTGCGCTTTCTGGTGAAGCACCAAATAACACAAAATCCTTATCTTGCATATAAAACATATAAGGGCTTGGATTATTAGTTTTAAGAAGTTGATAGGCAGACAAAGGCTCAGGACAAGGCAGTGTAAAACGACGAGATGGCACTGCTTGAAATATTTCGCCTTGTTGAATCGCATCTTGCATCTTTTTAACTATGGTATTAAAGTCATCATCACTTTTATTACAATCAACCGTAATATTGGCAAGGGATTGAGTAGGAATTGGCTTTATCGGTTGGTTTAACAAAGTTTGCAGCTCATCAATACGTTTAGCTAAACGTTCCACTTCTTTTGGATCAGCCGTGAAAGCGGTCGCTTTTAATATTGAAACGTGATTTTGATGATTAATTTCTAATAACGTTTCGGCTAAATAAAAACAAAAATCTTGGCAGCGCATATCAGTAGGGAGTTTAGGTAAATTTTCAAAACCAGCCACCAAATCATAACTAAATAGCCCACCAACAAAAATCGCATCATGGCTTGCTTGTTTCGAATAATTCACAAGACTAAGTAGCGTTCTTAACGCATCAAAAACGGATAGCGATTTTAATCGAGAATCCTCATCTTGCATGGCATCAACTTGAGGAAACACTAATGTCAACTTTGACGTTTCAACTTCAACTTTCACAGTACTTGCTGAAAATGCATCGGCAAGTAAAGGTAACAACGTTTGCCCATTTGAAGTTAAAGCTTCAAATATCACCTGCTGATCGATTGCCGAAATGCGTAACGCACTATCCACAATCATCACACTTTTTATGCCTTGCTTGTTATCGATTTCGGCTGATTCAAGCAGCAATGTAGCTGGCCTGTCATGACATAATTGATAAAATACCTGAGTCGGATCTTGATAATAACCAATGGTTTTGGTTATCTGCGTTGATGTTGGCTTATTCATTGTTGACTCTCTATTTTTAAATTTTTATTTAAACTATGCATTTAATTATGAAAAACTAAAAACCCGCGCTAAGCGGGTTTTTCATACAAAGACAATGCTTTATCAAATCACCCACCCAAAGTGATACGCCACCAACCAAAATTAGCGAATTTGCAAGCAATCAAATAACAGTATTGTGATTTCATGATTATTATTAATGTAAAATGAATGTTGTACTATTAAACTAGTTCATTGATGCAATGTCAAGTGAATATTTTGTGTGCAGAAATAAAATTTACTTTAGTATATCAATAGCAAGTTTAACCAAAGGATGCTATTTGTTATAAAGCATCCTTTGTAAAAATTAGCGCAATGGCATTTCGGATTGAATCACTTTAACCAACTTAGATCTTGGTTTTGACGAAATACGAAAGTGGTTAGTAATCCATAATTTATGATGTGCTTCACATTGCGGACCTAAATAAATCTTCTCAATATAATCTTCCACCGTTTTGTAATTAATAAATAAACTGCTGGCTTGAACATAATCTGTCGGCGCTTGAATTTTTTCATCGGCAATATTTGTGATATAAATCATTCGACATTCATCTTCATCTTCAAATGCAGCATGTTTAATTAAGCACGAGATAGGCATGACAGCTAAAGTTATTAATTGATCGAGAATAGAAAGATTTTTTATCTTTTCGTTCGCCTTTAATTTTTTTATTTTTTGTTTTATTTGATTTAATATCTTTCTAATTGTTTTAATTTTATGCTCTTCATCTAATTGTTTTAGGTAGTCATTCCATTTTTTTTCAATCTTAGATGCAGAACTTTCTCGGTGCTCCAAATAAAAAGAAAATTTATTACGTTTGGCAAGACTAATATATTCATTATTTGGATCAAAATACAAACAACGGAACAAAGGTAGATCATGAAAGGAAGTTTGTGTTAACGGTTCGTTCTTCTCATTAGCATCAGTTTTATTATCAATAAAATCTTGTTTTGCCATTTTAACTGATGTGAATTTATTTAAATGATTAATACCATCAGGATTGATGCTTTGCCGAACATCGTCGCCAAAAAAATTTTGATTAAATACGACACTGACACTCGAGCCGACAATATTGTTTTCATTGCCATATAAACGAAATTGATTTAACGAATTATGATTAAATGAAAAACTGGCTAAAAAGCTTTTTATTTCACTATCCCTATCGGTTTTAATATCGAGCCAATTAGTCAGGATCTGATTTTCAGTGGGATCGTTCATAAAATCAACCACATTTAAACGAAAATCGCTATGCTCATTTTTTAAAAGATTAAATAACACGCCCGGTCTGGTATAATGTGCAACCTGCCGTTCATATTGTTTCTCTTCACTTTTTAAGTTTTCATTTAATCTAAATGTAACCAGTAACTGCTTCTGAATATTTTCTGCTAATTTTCTGATATCACAAATGTAGTGAGTAACGGATTGCTCGCGTTTATTGGCATCGGCAAATAGTGAAGACGCTTCATTATTATCAATGACTGATAACATGATTTGAGCAATAATATAATATACAAATAAATCATTGGAATAAGACACTTTTAGATAATATTCTTCTGCTTTTTTTAAACTCCCTTCTGTTTTTTTAAAATAGATATTATCCCCTAAATAAAGATTCGCTATATTGGAGAAAAAAGGATTAATGCTATCACAACATTGTAAGAAACACTGACTGGCTTTGTTATAAAGCTGTTTTTCAGTTTGATAGATAAGACCTAAATTACATTGTGCCCAAACATAAGCTTCGGCATTATCCTGCTTTTGCACCTGTAAATAATGGTATTCTGCCTGCTCGATATCCTGTTTTTCAAAGTAGTAAATACTTGCTAAATTACATTGTGCCTTAGCATAAGCTTCAACATTATCCTGCCTTTTCACCCGTAAATAATGGCGTTTTGCCTGCTCGAAATCCTGTTTTTCAAAGTGGTAAATACCCGCTAGATTAAATTGTGCCTTAGCATAAGCATCGGAATTATCCTGCCTTTTCACCCGTAAATAATGGCGTTCTGCCTGCTCGATATCCTGTTTTTCAACTTGGTAAATAAGTGCTAAATTCCATTGAGCATAAGCATAAGCATAAGCATCAGCATTATCCTGCCTTTTCACCTGTAAATAATGGTATTCTGCCTGCTCGATATCCTGTTTTTCAACTTGGTAAATAAGTGCTAAACAATATTGAGCCCTAGCAAAAGCATCGGTATTATCCTCCCTTTGTACCTGTAAATAATGGTGTTCTGCCTGCGCTATGTTATTTTCATCTTGATATATCAGGGCTAATTTGAACTGAGCTTCGGCATATAATTTCGAATTACCTAGCTTTTCAACCTTTAATAAATGTTTGATTGCGGCTTCACTATTTTTTTATCCAAAAAATAAATTTTGGCTAACTCAAATTGAGCCTCTGAATATGCTTGATCGCCATCGTTTTTGGTGATATTTTTCAAATCTGCAATTTTCTGCTCGATCGTTTGCTGTTTAATATTTTGTTCAACTGTTTGCTCTTCCATTATTATTCCTATTCTGTTTTTCTTGTCATATTTAATCGTAGTAAACAATTAAACGACAGCCAGTATGTGCTCGGCTGGAATGATTCTTGTTGGTTAATATTAGCGCGTCGTTTAAATTAATAGACACAGTTTAGCGTTAAGTTAAAAAATCACCAAAAATTTAATAAGAAATAGAGCAAAATTATGACTAAAAATAAATTAGCTTCATAAAATCAATAATAAATAACATAAAGATTATTTATTAATAACTGGTCAAAAAATCTCATAGCCATTAGAATGCTTATACCGTCGAAATTCATATTACTAAGAGAAATTAATCTATGCCTATATTTTATATTTTTATCGGTATCATCGTGTTACTCGCACTAATCACCGTTTTAAAATGCATTACCATTGTTCCGCAAGGTTATCAATACACCATTGAGCGTTTTGGTAAATACACCCACACACTTGAACCGGGATTGAATATCATTATTCCTTTTATGGATGGGATTGGTCGTAAAATTAATATGATGGAACAAGTGCTTGATATTCCATCACAAGAAGTTATATCAAAAGATAATGCCAACGTACAAATTGATGCCGTTTGCTTTATTCAAGTGCAAGACGCAGCTAGAGCCGCTTATCAAGTCAATCAACTTGAACGTGCTGTGATTAATTTAATGATGACCAATATTCGTACGGTACTCGGCAGCATGGAACTTGATGAAATGCTATCGCAACGTGATCACATCAACTCAAAATTACTTAGCATTGTTGATGATGCAACAAACCCTTGGGGCATTAAAATCACCCGTATTGAAATTCGAGATGTTCGCCCGCCGGCAGAACTTATTGCCGCGATGAATGCACAAATGAAAGCAGAACGTAATAAACGTGCGGAAATTCTGGAAGCTGAAGGTGTTCGTCAGGCAGCAATACTACGTTCAGAAGGTGAAAAACAGTCCGAAATATTAAAGGCCGAAGGTGAGCGACAAGCTGCATTTTTACAAGCCGAAGCCCGTGAACGTGCGGCCGAAGCCGAAGCAAAAGCCACACAAATGGTGTCTGATGCAATTGCAGCAGGTAATATTAATGCGGTTAATTACTTTGTTGCACAAAAATATACTGAAGCGCTACAACAAATCGGATCGGCAGATAACAGTAAAGTCATTATGATGCCTTTAGATGCATCAAGTTTAATGGGCAGTATTGGTGGCATTGCGGAGCTCATTAAAAACTCTAAATGATGTCACAAGGTAGTTTCCGAACTGGTTGTATATATTTTCCAAGGTACTTTAAAACAAGTTATTTTGGAATTAAATAAATACTTTTGCAATTTCAATTATGTAATTAGGTAAATTAAACGATGACTGATATTTTAACCGTTATTTATAATTCCCCTCATTGGGTATTTTTTATTTTAGGGGGAACATTATTAATTGCAGAATTGCTTGGTACTGGTGGCTACTCACTTTGGAGCGGCATCGCTGCAATTGTTGTTAGTCTTATTGCTTGGATTTTACCTCTGTCTTGGCCTGTTTTATGGATTTTATTTGCTATATTTACCTTGGTTTCAGCATATTTATGGTGGCTATGGCTTAAAAAGTCTGGGCAAAGCAAACCGAATAGCAACGAAATTAATCAGCCACAACAAGATTTAATTGGTATTAAAACCCTTGTTACCGACGCCATTATCAATGGCTCAGGCCGAGTCAAAATCAAAGACGGCACTTGGCCAGCACAATGTAATATTAATTTACCGGTTGGTCATGCTGTTGAAGTTATCGCGGTTAATGGTCTAGTTTTAACGGTACAACCAATAAAAAACTAGTCACATTTTGCTTTTTACCAGTAAAAAAACGCGCCTAAGGCGCGTTTTTTTAGATTGATAATAGTTGAAAAGCAATAATAACAAACTGTTGTTCGTTAGGGTAAATATCACTAATGACTTTTTTCAGTTCAGTTAGGCTCATATTTTCCTGCTTAGCCTGTTCTTCAGTCAATTGATTGAGTGTTACAGGCGTCACATTAGTAATTTTTATACTACAAAAATATGCATCCGTTTCAAAAACGCCCACTCGCAACGTATCACCCACCTTAAAATGTGATTCACTTTTATCACGAATAGTAATCGTTTTTAAACCTGCCAAAATATCCGATTTAAAACGTTGGTAAAACGTTATATCATTTTTCACAACGATCATCCTTTTTATTAAACGAGCGGTTAAGGTTTGATACCGATCACTTGCCAATTATGGTTAGATTCATCAGTAATTTTACCTTTTTTGACGTCTGTAATATATTTTATCGTCATATTACGGATAGTACCTTGTTCATCACCAAAAGCGGTTCGTGAGTCCCAAGTTGGTTCAACACGTCTTCCTTCTAATGGCCCACCTTTTTTGACTAACATCTCATAACGATAAGCGTTCATACCTAATTTTAGCTTCATATCCGCAGTGATAGCCTGACCATTAAGCAATGTTAAATTTTTAATTCGCTCACCAACCGGTTGAGTTAAATCAATAGTATATTTGACCCCACCAAACATATCGTAAGTCATATATTTTGACGCGCCACGAATAGGATCATATTGATAATTTTTATCGCCGGGTTGTACTTGAGCAAAATAAGCAGCAGACCATTCCATATAGTCTTTAAGGTCTTGACCGGTAACTTCGAATATACTGGTTTCACCAGCGGTATATTGATAGTTATTGGCGATATCTTTACGCGTGATTGGACCTTTATTCAGGATTGCTTTTTTATTATCAACCAACACAGATGTCACATCCGCACCGCTATAATATAATTGAACAGCGTTGAGTAAATGGGTTATCCCTGTTTCTTCGAGGTAAATCGCAGGAATACCATGAATCATTTGCTGGGGAACCAAATCACGATCGGTTTCACCAATAACCTGATTGGCTATTTCTCTTAATTGTTGATGATAAGGCGCATAGATTTTTTCAATTGCCGGATCGGCAGCATACGATTTAACTGGCTGTGTTTCGGCTTTTTTATTCACTAAAGAGGCTTTGTTCTTTTCAAGATCAAAGGTTAAATCAACCACCGAAACCACGGTACCATAACGATGCGGTTCAGTAATCAAAACATTATTGATCACTTTTTCACTTATATTTTGATGATTATGCCCAGCTATAATCACATCGATATCGGGCACTTGGTTAGCCACATCAGCAACGCCGGTTCCTGGTTTATTGTTTTCATTATCCACCCCCATATGGGTAACTAAAACAATAGCATCAACATGTTGTTGTTTTAACGTTTCAACTTGTTTTTGTATTTCTGGAATTGGCATAGTGAATTCCATTTGTTTTACATAACCTGTTTTATCTTCATATTCAGGTACAAATGGTGTCGTTGCCCCAATAAAACCAATTTTTACGCCATCTTTTTCAATAATGGATGTAGCGGGTAAATAGGCTTTACCTGAGTCTTTATAAAAGATGTTCGCTGCTAATGTTTTACCTTTAAATTCAGCAACGATTTTATCAACAACTGGCATGCCAAAATTAAATTCATGGTTACCTAATACCATAATGTCATATTTCATAGTATTAAGAGCCTCAATAGCTGGATGATTTTTCACATCGTGAAAACGTTCAATTTGGTTATCTTGAATGATATCACCCGCATCAACCAAAATAACATTGGCATGATTGCTACGATATTGATTCACAAAGGAAGAAATTTGAGCATAAGAGCCAGAAAAATCCGCCTTGTCGGTACCGTAATCCCAAGGTAACATGCGACCATGGACATCTGTTGTTGCGAGAATCGATACATTAATCTGTTTTGCCAATACGTGAAATGCACTGCTAAATATTAAAATGCTACACAATGAGAGTAGCTTTTTGTTAATGCGCATTTTTATCTCCTATCAATATTCTGCACATTTTAAATTTTAATAAATAAAGTAGAGTCAAGATATGATATTTTTCATATTTATAATTTTCATCCTCAACTCACAGTAACTTATTTAGTAAATAGGCGTCTATAGGTATTTGACTGTAATTGTGATAAAAAAAATGCCCATCAATCTTTATTGAAAGATGAGCATAAGATAGGCAATTTAAAACTTATTAATAATCTTAAGAAACCTAATTAATAAGGCATCCTATCAAATAATAATTAGTGTGACATAGAGGTTTTAACGCCACCTTTCGGAATTGGTACATAAGCGGTTTCTTTATCTGTTCTATGTTTGTTATTACGAACTTTAAGCACAGTTCTGATACCAAAGAAGATGATACTATAAACAACCAGCAAAAATAGTATACTTAAACCCGCATTAGTATAATTATTAATCACAATATGGTGCATATTATCAATTTGCTGAGAAGTTAGCGAGTTACCATCAGCAATGCGACGATTGTACTCGTTAGCTAAATAGAAGAATCCTTCCAATTGAGGATCATTACTAAACAGTTTTAATACTAATGCCCATGTAGTACAAATTAATAACCAAACGGCTGGAATGATTGTTACCCAGACGTATTGAGCTCGTTTCATCTTAATTAATACAACTGTCGCTAACACTAACGCTACAGCCGCCAACATTTGGTTAGAGATACCAAATAATGGCCATAAGCTCTTCACACCCCCTAATGGATCGACGACGCCTTGATAAAGCAAATACCCCCATAAACCAACACAACCAAGCGTACCAATAAAACCAGCAACGAGTGAATCGGTTTTCTTCAAGAAAGGCACATAATTACCTAATAAGTCTTGTAGCATAAAGCGACCTGACCGTGTACCTGCGTCCAATGCAGTTAAGATAAATAACGCTTCAAATAAGATCCCAAAATGGTACCAAAAGCCCATATTTGCACCAGGAAGAATTTGATGGAAAACATGCGCAATACCTACAGCTAAAGTAGGCGCCCCACCAGCACGATTTAAAACCGATGGCTCACCAATGTCTTTCGAAGTTTGCATGATTTGTTCAGGTGAAATGACAAATCCCCATGAACTAACCGTTGCAGCAGCATGAGTAGTGACATCTTTCAATTGAGCCATAATCATAGGCGCATCCTCTGTTCCGAGTTTATGCAAATCTGGCATGGTAATACCTAACGCAGATGGCGGGGTATTCATTGCAAAATAGAGACCCGGCTCAATAATGGACGCTGCCACTAAAGCCATCATTGCCACAAAAGATTCCATCAGCATTGCACCGTAACCAATAAAACGAGCATCGTTTTCATTAGCCAATAATTTTGGTGTAGTACCTGAGGAAATCAATGCATGGAAACCTGAAACAGCACCACAAGCAATCGTGATAAATAAGAATGGGAATAGCGAGCCTTTCCAGACAGGACCGGTACCATCGACATATTGGGTAACATCAGGCATTTTTAAATCAGGATTTAAAATAACAATACCTATTGCTAAACCCACAATTACGCCAATTTTTAAGAAAGTAGCTAAGTAATCGCGTGGTGCTAAAATCAACCAAACAGGTAACATGGCAGAAACAATTGCATACCCTACAAGAACATAAGTAATTGTGGTCGCCTTGAAAGTTAACGCTGGTCCCCAATAAGGGTCATGCGCAATAACCCCACCATACCATATTGATAAGATTAATAATATTATACCAATAATTGAAACTTCCAGTACTCGTCCCGGTCGTAGCAATCGCATGTAAATCCCCATAAATAAAGCAATTGGTACTGTTGAACAGACGGTAAATACGCCCCAAGGACTTTCAGCTAATGCTTTAACCACAATTAATGCTAATACTGCAAGTATAATTAGCATAATTAAAAAGCAACCAAATAAGGCGATAGTGCCAGGAAAAGCCCCCATTTCTTCTTTGATCATTTCACCTAATGATGAACCATTACGGCGTGAAGATAAAAATAGAACCATAAAGTCTTGCACAGCACCAGCAAAAACGACCCCAGCAAGTAGCCATAGTGTGCCCGGTAAATACCCTACTTGTGCAGCAAGAACTGGACCAACTAGAGGTCCTGCACCAGCAATGGCAGCAAAATGGTGACCAAACAAGACATATTTGTTAGTTGGCACATAATTTAAACCATCATTATTAATCATTGCAGGAGTTGCGCGGGTAGGATCTAATTGCATAACGTTTGATGCAATATACAAACTGTAATAACGATATGCGACAAGGTAAATTGATACTGATGCAGCAACAATCCATAGCGCACTAACATGTTCACCACGCCTTAAAGCAACCACAGCAAGGCAACATGCTCCAATAAGAGCTAAGATTAACCATGGAATGTGCTTAAAGACTTTATTATTCATGATCATTCTCTTCAAAAATCCAAATTAATTAGTTTGATATTTAAGTCCATCAAAACAAAGGCTATTTAACAATGACTGTAAATGATTAATAGGAATCTTCTTCATAAATAAAAGATTAAATTATCATTTTTCAATGACTTAATTTATCAACTAAAGGTCCTTTATGTTGGAGAACATAGTAAGTTTTAATGTATAAAAATAGTAATATTATTTAAGTTTTAGGTTGGATTAAGACTATGAGTGGTCAAAATTAGACATTAAGCGGTAAAATAAACATCAATCAATAGGCTTTTAAGTCAGTTGTTATAGCCTTAACAAGGCTTTAAGAAATTTTAGGTAACGGCGACTAACCGGAACAGAAATATCATTGATAAAAATTACATCTACACCGCCAGCATCATTAAAACGGATTTCTTTAAGTTTTTTTAAATTAACAAGATATTGTCGATGGCAGCGAATTAAAGGTGTTTTGTCTTCAAGTGTTTTTAAGGTTAATTCTGTGTAATATTCATTATTGGATTGATTGAAAACATAAATCCCACTGATTTTCGATGAAACATAAAAGACATCCTCTAGGTTTAATAAATAAATTCGATTATGCCCAATGCATGGAATGTATTTTAGATTCTGATTTATCTCTTCTGATTCATTGATCTTTCTTGATAAGCTTTGATGATGTAAACGATGTAAAGTTTTATTTAATCTTTCTTGCTCAACAGGTTTAAGGAGATAATCAAAGGCTTGTTCTTCAAATGCCTTGATAGCAAATTCGCCATAAGCCGTTAGAAATACGATCCTAGGCATGGTTTGTGGGTTAAGCATAGATAACATTTCAATGCCGTTTATTTTTGGCATTTGGATATCCAAAAAAACAACATCAGGTTGCAGACGATGAATTTCACGTATTGCTTCCATAGCATTATTACACTCAGCAATAATAGAAATTTGAGGATCGTTTTCTAATAAACAACGTAAATTTTCGCGTGCGGGTAATTCATCATCAACAATAATAACTTTTAGCATTGAACCTTCGTATCCTTTTGCAACGGCAAGATTAACATCACTTTCGTATATTCATCCGATTTACATTCTATCTTGATACCGTATTTTTCACCATAACGAATCTTGATCCGTTTATCGACAAGATTTAGACCTAATCCATGGTTATCTTTTTTATTTTCACAATAATTACCTGCATTATCAATAATTTCTATTATTATTGATTGACTCTTGTCATAAGCACGTATAATTACTTTTCCTACTCCGATCAATTGTGAAGTACCATGTTTTATTGCATTTTCAACAATGGGTTGTAATGAAAACGCCGGCAATTGTACACATTCTAATTCGGATGGGATATCAATTTCGATAGTCAATTGATCCATAAATCGCATTTTTTCAATTTGTAGGTAGGCGTTAACATGCTCAAGCTCATCTTTTAAAGTGACTATTTCTTCGGTCATTTTTAAGTTTTTTCGAAAAAACGTAGATAAATTTTGCACTAATTGCGAAGCTTGTGTTTTATCACGGCGAATGACTGCAAGCAAAGTATTTAAAGCATTAAATAAAAAATGAGGATTCACTTGCGCATGCAGTAATTTAATTTCTGTTTTGGAAAGCAGTTGTTTATAGTATTCATACTTACCGGCTAGAATTTGTGCGGATAATAGGCTGGCTATACCTTCTCCGAGAGTTCGATTTATTGAGCTAAATAAGGTATTTTTTGCTTCGTACAGTTTAATTGTACCAACAACAGTATTATTTTCACCTCTCAGTGGTATAACGAGTGTTGAACCTAAGCGACAACCTTTACTTATGGAACATTGATAAGGTTGATGTGCACCATCAAGATATTGTACTTCATTCCTTTCAATCGCCTTAAAAGTGCTATTAGAGGTTATTAGTGTTCCTGGTTTATGATGATCATCCCCAATACCTATAAAAGCTAATATTTTTTCTCGATCAGTAATTGATACCGCACCAATATCAAGTTGCTGATAAATGATTTGAGCAACTTTAGTACTATTGCACTGGTTAAAACCATCGCGCAACAAACCTTCAGTACTAACAGCAATTTTTAATGCTCTGGCTGAAAAAGCTGAAGTATATCTATCAAATATTGCCCGTCTATCTAATAAAATCCGCATGAACATCGCCGCTCCAATACTATTGGCAATTATCATCGGTGCGGCAATACTTCTAACTATATGCAAAACGACATCAAAGGGTCGAGAAATGGCTAGCACTATTGTCATTTCAAGTGTTTCAACCAATAATCCTAAAATACCAACTAAAAAAGGATTGTAGATAAGATCGACCCGTCCTTTTTTCATTAATAAGTAGTGAATCAGACCACTTAATAAACCGGTTAAAATAGTTGATAACATACAACTTTCAGCAGTAATACCGCCCATTAAATAACGATAAAATCCACCTGTAATACCAACAAGTAATCCAACAATTGGTCCACCAAGAAGTCCTCCCAAAATAGCGCCTATCGCTCGCGTATTGGCAATCGTGTCTTCAATATGCAAGCCAAAATAGCTTCCCATAATACAAAATAAAGAAAAGATACAATAACAAACTAGTTTGTAAGGTAAATGTACAGTAACTTGCATAAGAGGAATAACAATTGGTGTTTTACTTAGCAAATAAGCAATCACTAAGTAAACACACATTTGTTCTAGTAGCTGTAAGACAAGATCAAATTCGAACATAATATTGCTACCAAATCGAAACGGTCAAAAAATTTCGATAAAAGATTGCCGATTTATTTATCTAATAAAGAAAATGTCTGTTTATTCTGAGTTGTCGAGTCAAAACCAACGAACACATTAAATTTACCCGATTCGGCAACATATTGCATTTTATCATTCCAAAATTTTAACATGTCATATTTGATGACAAATTTTACTTGACCTTTTTCATGCGGTTTTAACGTAATATTGTCAAAACCGACAAGCTGCTTGACAGGACGGCTGACCGATGCAGTAATATCTTGTAAATACAGTTGTACTGTTTGTGTTCCTGATCTTTCGCCAATGTTTTCAACATTAGCAGTGACAATAATCTCACTGTTCTTAGTCATTTCAGTGTTGGACAGAACAAAATCAATGTTAAAATTGGTATAACTCAAACCGTAACCAAATGGGAATAATGGTTCGTTAGGGCTATCAAAGTAGGAAGTTGTATATTTACCCATATTTTCAATTCCCCTAGGTCGCCCCGTGTTTAAATGGCTATAATAAACAGGGATCTGCCCAACATTAAGAGGAAAAGAGATAGGTAATTTTCCCGAAGGGTTATAATCACCAAATAATACATCAGCGATAGCATTACCTCCTTCTGTGCCTAAATACCATGTTTCAAGCATAGCATCAGCTTGGGCATACTCTTCGTTTAATGTTAATGGACGTCCATTCATTAAAGCAATCACTAATGGTTTACCTGTCGCTTTTAAAGCTTTAATTAACTGTTTTTGACTAATTGGTAAAGATATATCTGTTCGGCTTGATGACTCGTGCGCCATACCTTGAGCTTCACCAACAAATGCAATTATGACATCGGCTTTTTTTGCTTTTAGAACCGCTTCATCTATCATTTTATCCGCAGGTCGATTATCAAATTTGGTCGTTTGTTCATATAAATTTAAAAAGCGATATAAATTAGCATCATTTGATAGATTTGCTCCAAAGGCATAATTTACTGAATGGACATTATTCACCGCATGTTTAATGCCTTCTAGTGGTGTTACCGCTAAATCAGCTCGACCTGCCCCTGACCAACTACCCAAAATATCACGTTTTGAATCAGCTAACGGACCCACTACAGCAATCTTTGCATTTTTAGAGATTGGCAAAATGTTATTACTATTTTTTAATAAGACAATACTACGACGAGCAACCTCTCTTGCTTCTTGACGATGCAAACGGTTATCAGCAAACATGGTAGTGCTATCTAAGTGAGGATCTAAATTTCGGTGAGGATTATTAAATAATCCCATATCATATTTAAGTTCGAGTACATGACGACAAGCCTGATTAACTTGAGCTTCAGTAACTGCACCTTCTTTAATCAATTCGGGTAAAAATTGTAAAAAATATTCATCGTTCATGCTCATATCAATCCCGGCATTAATAGCAACACGCACGGCATCTTTCGGATCGCTTGCCACACCATGATTAATAAGTTCGCGTATTGCACCATGGTCACTCACTACAACACCATTAAAATGCCACTTATCACGAAGTATTTCCGTTAAGAGCCAGTGATTAGCTGTTGCTGGAATACCATTAACACTGACTAACGCAACCATAACAGCACGGCTACCTGCATCAATAGCCGCTTTATAAGGCACCAAATATTCTTGGAACATTTTACGTTCACTCATGTCAGTACTGTTATACTCACGTCCCCCTTCAACAGCTCCATAAAGAGCAAAATGCTTAACCGAAGTCACTAACGATTTTTTATCTGCCAACGATTGTTTTTGCATCTTTTCTACAAAAATCCGTCCAGCTTCTGACGTTAAATAAGGATCTTCCCCAAAACCTTCAGAAACACGCCCCCATCTTGGATCTCGGGTAATATCAACCATAGGAGCCCAAGTAATATTTAATCCATCGGATGTGGCTTCATCAGCCGAGACGTCAGCCACTTTACCAATGGCATGACGATCCCAAGTTGCGGCTATGCCTAAATTGATAGGAAATACTGTTCTATGACCATGAATTATATCAAAACCCAGTAATAGTGGAATTTTATTGGGGGATTTTAAAGCGCGATCTTGCATCTGTGATAGATCAGGTTCGACAATGGTATTAAATATTCCCCCAATCTCTCCTGCTTCAATTTCATCGAGCGTCTTGCTAAGTGTCTGTTCATCACCCACACTAATTAAACGCAGTTGACCAACTTTTTCTTTAATGGTCATTTTGGATAATAGATCATCAATAAAGCGTTTTTTTTCTTCGCTTTGAGTTTGTTGTGCTAACAGACTCCCAGAAAAGGCGATAAGAAATAAAAGTGTCGCTATTTTTTTTATCATAATATTTTTTATTTAAGAGGATAGATTAATGAATAGCATAACGCATTCATTGAAGAAAATCTTACTTTATAAGCATTGATTTTCATATTTAAGACGCTTTAGCAATGGTTATTTTAAATTTTTATACTAAAACGTATAGTTAACCTCAAACTTTTTGACAACAATAAATTTATTTGTTAAAGGTTAACTTTGTCGACTAACGTCGACAAAAATGAACATTAATTTTGATTAGTCTCTAAAATTAGTAAACTGGAATGGTTGTCCAAATTCTCCATTTCGCACTAAAGTCATAGTAGCTTGTAAATCGTCCCGAGATTTACCCGTAACTCGTACTTGCTCACCTTGCACTTGAGCCTGTACTTTTATTTTGCTATCTTTAATGGTCTTTACAATTTTCTTGGCTAACTCTTTATCAATTCCTTGTTTAAGCTTAACAGTCATACTGTACAGTTTACCACTGTGTTCCATTTCTTCTGGAATTTCTAAAGCACCGCCATCAATACCACGCTTGGCTAACTTATCACGTAAAATATCGAGCAATTGTTGTACTTGGAAGTCAGATTGACTTGTCGCTTTGATTGTTTCATTTTTTTCATTTAATTCAAACGATGCTTCAACGTTTTTGAAATCCCAACGGGTTGCCAATTCTCGTGTAGCATTTTCAACGCCGTTTTTAACTTCAGGCATTTGTATCTCAGAGACAATATCAAAAGAAGGCATAAACTCTCCTCTTATAATGGTTATAAAAATAATTAGATTTAAGAATGAATAAAATATCAGCCGCCTTTCTAATTAGGCGGCATGTAAAGACGATGACAGCTAAATTAATCGATAGTACGTAGTAGTTCGTTAATACCTACTTTACCTAATGTTTTTGCATCTACTTTTTTAACAATGACTGCACAATATAGGCTATATTTGCCATCTTTAGTGGGTAAGTTACCTGACACTACAACTGAACCTGCTGGTACACGACCATAATGGACTTCACCTGTTGCACGATCATAAATTTTAGTGCTCTGTCCAATAAATACGCCCATTGAGATTACACTACCTTCTTCAACAATCACACCTTCAACGATTTCACTACGTGCACCAATAAAACAGTTATCTTCAATTATTGTTGGATTAGCTTGTAATGGTTCTAATACACCACCAATACCCACACCACCTGATAAATGGACATTTTTACCAATTTGTGCACAAGATCCAACTGTTACCCAAGTGTCAACCATAGTACCTTCATCAACATATGCACCAATGTTAACATAAGATGGCATTAAAACGGTGTTACGTGCCACATAAGCACCTTTACGCGCAATAGCGGATGGCACAACACGAAAACCTTCTTGCTGGAATCGAGCTTCATCATAATCGGCAAATTTTAATGGTACTTTATCGTAATAATTCGTTGCACCACCATTAATAAGTTGGTTTTCATTAATACGGAAAGAGAGCAACACCGCTTTTTTTAACCATTGATGAGTCACCCAATTGCCATTAATCTTTTCCGCAACACGCATCTTACCGCTGTCTAATAAAGCGATACATTGATTAATTGCGTCACGTGTTACTGCATCAACATTTGATGGAGTGATTTCTGCGCGGCGTTCAAAGGCTGCGTCGATAATAGTTTGTAATTGTTGCATCTCGAGTTTCCTTTACTTATAAGTCCGTTACTAAATATAAAATGGATAAACAGTATAATATAATCTTCCTTGCTTTTTAAGTGGTTTGTCATCGCCAATAAGTTCAGTGAGAAAAAAATACAATTTATTTGGAACAAATCACACAGATTTTTCCTTCCTAAAAAACATTTGTAGAGTAAATTGTACAATTATCCATATCAGTTTTAAGCACAAAAATGATTATGCATGCTCAAGGTTTTTCATTACTCGAACTTTTAATAGTTATAGGCATTAGCTCTATTCTTGCAACTGTGGGAATTCATCATTGGAAAGCTATTCAACTTCGTAATGAATTAGTTTCAACAACACAACAATTGGCTTACTTTTTAAATGAAGTTCAGGTAAAAGCTTATACCGAAAATCAAAATTATAAACTTTTTGTTTTTTCATCTCCTTGGTGTTTAACCATTACATCCGAAGAACGCCCCACATCTTGTAAACAAGGTGCATTGCAATTTATCAAACCAAATAATACTGTAAAAATTAGTGGATTAACTGAAAAAAAACATATTTATTTTTGGGGAAGACGCAATATGGCACAATCATTTTCCTTAGAGCTATCTAATGAAATTGGTAAAAGTAAAGTTTTTGTCTCATACCGTGGGCGTATTCGATTTTGCCAGTTGAACAGTTATTTACCGAGTTTACCGCCATGTTAAAGGCGTTAGGATTTTCATTATATGAAATGTTAATTAGCATTACTTTAGTAAGTTTGATTGTGATAGGGATAACATCTTTTTATAATAAATTACAACAAAATACATTGCATCATTACCAAATAATGCATTTGCAACAAACTATTAAGCAAGCATTAGTTGGTTTATCAAAAGACATCAAACGAGCGGGATTTATTGCCGATGATCCAACTAAAATGAAAAAAAGTGCTTTTGAAATAGTTGGCTCTCTAAACTGTATGATTATTCGATATGATAGTGAAATTCGCCATGATTGGATCGACGATCCTTGGAACTTAAACAATTCGGATATATTTACTTACCGTTTCAAAAATAATAATGTTGAATACAGAACTGGAGCAGTAAATTGCAAAGAGACCAAATGGGAAAAATTATTCGATCCTGCTGAAATTAAAGTAACAAAATTTGATATCAAACAGAAAAATAACACAATTGAATTATCAATTGGAGCTGAATTAAAAAAACACAAACATGTTAAATATCAAATAACAAAAATAATCAAAAATGAAAATCTATTTAAGACTGCATCAGAATAATGAAAATGGTTTTAGCGCTATTATCATGGTCGTTATTTTAATGGTCATTGGATTATTCTTATTAACGAATTTTAATCTATTACTGATTTCTTGGCAGAAAACTGTTGTTATGGAAAATCGCTATTATCGACAGTTTAATCAAGCAAGTTCAGCATTGAATTGGGCTTTAACACAGGATTGGCAAACACCAACAAAACATTGGCAATGCTTAACAGACTCAAAATACCATTTAAAAGCTTGTGTAAAAAAATCACTGCTAAAAGTAGATAATTATCAACTTTTACGAAGTGAAGCTGATGGTTTCTTTTTATATTCGCTTGCACATTTAAATGGTACAAAACTTGTTGTAGAAAAAGGTCATTGGTTAGATTACTGTCCGGAGAAAAGAAGCAGTGATTGTGAATAATAAAAATATTATGGGATTTAGCTTAGTTGAAGTAATGATAGCAAGTTTACTATTTTCAATTGTCATTCTTGGTTTTACAGGTTATCAACAATCACTAATTTATCAATACCATTATCTTTCTAATCAGTTACAAGCAGAACAAATAGCGTTTGAACTGCTTGAAAGTTATCCCGAGATTACCAACGATATTATTCCAAATGATTGGCAATATACGCTAAAAAGTGAACAATATAACATCAGATGCAAAATGATTTTTGTTACTGTGACACCAATGAATTATAAGTCAGTCAATCAACAACGGTTATTTTGCCATTAACTGCCAAAATTTTACCATAAAAAACACAAAAATTATCCGGAACTCAATGAGCAATTCAACCAATCCTGTAAAAGTTGTAAAACTTCCTGTGTTTTTTCAGCATGCACGTTATGCCCTGCGCCAGAAATAGTTACAATTTCAGCATGGGGAAATTGAGCATAAATAGTATTTTGATATTTCTCAGCTAAATAAACCGAATTTCCTCCACGAATAAATAATATCGGTTTTAAACATGGCGCATTAGCTGGTATGATTTGCCAGTCGCAAATGTTTGCGTATTGATCATTGATGGCATTTAAATTAAATAGCCAATGTTGATTTTTATAAGATTTTAATAAAAAAAGACAAATTGCGTCAGTAATACCCGCTTCTCGCATAACTGCCATAATTTGCTTTCTATCGGTAATCTGGTTATTAAGGCAATACATTAAAGATCGTAATATAATCGCGTTAGGTGATCCATTATATTTTACTGGCGCGATATCAATCACAACTATTTTTTGGATGAGATCAGGGATAACTTGTGATAATTGCATCGCTACTTTTCCCCCCATAGAATGCCCAATCAAAATGATATCTTTTAATTGAAGTTCGCGACAAAGGTCAGCCACATCTTGCGCCATTGCGGGATAACTTATTTGGTCTGACCAAGGTGATTGGCCATGATTACGCAAATCAACTTGTAATGTTAGATATTTAGATACTAGACCGCCAGCCAGCTGATTTAAATTATCTAAGCTACCAAACACGCCATGCAGAAAAACAACAGGTTGCCCTTTACCTTGCAATTTATAATTTAATTTCATCTTTCAACTTAGTATTTTATATTTAAATATGAATAATATATGGTTAATGCTAAATTCACCAACAATTAATTCAATAACAACAATCTTCATAACTATGATAAAATATTAAAACAGTTTTTAAAAAAGTGTTAAATCGTATGTTTCATAATAATCCGCTACTTGCACAACTTAAGCAAGAACTTCATCAACAAACACCGCGTATTGAAGGTACTGTCCGAGCCCATGAGAAAGGATTTGGTTTTTTAGACGTCGACAATAAAACCAGTTATTTCATTACAGCTAATAAAATGAAAACCGTGTGCAATGGCGATAAAGTATCTGGAACAGTAATTGAAAATGGTGATAAAAAGTTTTTTGAACCTGAATCACTAATAGAAAGTCCCTTACAAAGATTTATAGGAAAAATCGGTTTTCAAGAACAAACAATGGTTATTTATCCTGAAAACATGCCTTCAAATTTAGCCATTCGATGTAAAAATAATAAACAGATTCAAGAGAATCCCAAAGATGAAGATTGGGTAGTCGCCACATTGATTTCTCATCCTTTAGAAGAAGGTAAAAATCATTTTTTAGCAGAAATTACGCATTTTGTGGCTGAAAATGGTTCAATTTATCTACCTTGGTTAAAAACTTTAGCCCGACATAATTTAGAATCGAATCCCCCACAATCGGATACATTAACCATTGATGAAAATGAACTGATTAATCGTCAAGATTTAACCGATATAAACTTTTTTACCATAGATAGTGAATATACAGAAGATATGGATGATGCCATTGCCATTTCAAAAGACGAGCAAGGTAATTACCAACTTAAAGTCGCTATTGCCGATCCCACAGCGTATATTTCACAAGACAGTCAATTAGATAAGATCGCTAAACAAAGAAGCTTCACAACTTATTTACCTGATTTTAACATTCCAATGCTACCTGAAGAGTTAGCCAATAACCTTTGTTCTTTAAAAGAAAACCAAAAAAGACCGGCGTTAGTATGCAATATTAATATCGATGTAAACGGTAATATAGATGAAAATAGCATCATTTTTATGACAGCATTTATCGAATCAAAAGCAAAGCTTTCTTATAATAATGTTTCAGATTTCTTAGAAAATGCTGATGAATTGCTATCTAATAACGCAACATTACCCGAGCAACTGAATTCATTGTTAGATTTGGCAAAAACAAGAACTATCTGGCGACAAAACAATGCACTTGTTTTCAAAGACAGCAATGATTATCGTTTTGTGCTTGATGAAAATCGTCATGTCAAATCTATCAATAAAGAATCTCGTCGTATTGCCAGTCAAATTGTTGAGGAAGTAATGATCATTGCCAATCAAGCCTTAACATTGCAATTTATTAATAAAATCGGATTTGGTATATTCAATATTCATTCAGGTTTTGACATTAAATTTATTGATCAAATTTTGAAAGTTCTCACCAATCATGGTATTGAGGGATTTAATAAAGAATCATTATTGTCTTTCGATGGATACATTAAATTACGACGAATGATCGATAATGATGCGTTTTTATCAGCTCGGCTCCGTAAATGTCAAAGTTCGGCCGATTTTTCAATTGAACCACAACCTCATTTTGGCTTAGGATTGAATGCTTACGCTACTTGGACATCACCAATACGCAAATATGGGGATATGGTTAATCATCGTTTAATTAAAAATTATTTACGTTCACATTCTTTGAATAAACCCGACAACGAGCAGCTAAAGATCATCAATGAAAGACGTAAATTATTACGCTATGCTGAACGAGATATCGCTGAAAATCTTTATGTTCAATACTTATCAGATAAAATTGGTGATAACTTTGTTGCGGAGATTGTCGATATCAACCGCGGAGGTGCTCGTCTGCGTTTAACGGATATTGGTGCATTTGTGTTTTTACCACTCTCAATGATTCATCCAACTCGAGAAGAAGTGGTTTCATTTCCTGATGAGGGCGTCATTAAAATTAATAATAATATCTGTTATAAACTTGCCGATACCCTTACCGTTAAAATTCACCAAGTTAAAAAAGAGAATCAATCAATAATTGTTAAATTAGTTACCGATAAATAATGGCATAAAAAATTGAATTCACAATAATCTTGTTGATTTTGCAACCCCTGATATTACATAGGGGTTGCCTAACTAATAATTGATGATATTTTAACGCTCAACCTCTTTTTTTTCTTAATAATATCTGATATCTTTCTTCATCCATTAAAATATTTTTATCAACTAAAATAAACAAGATTCAGAGGGTGCTATGTTATCAATTCATGGACATGAAGTCTTACAAATGATGGCTGGTAATAACTATACAGAATCATCTCTTCTTCAAGCCATTGAAACAAAATTTGGGAAAAATGCTAAATTTCACACTTGCTCTGAAGCTAATATGAATGCAGAACAACTCATCTGCTTTTTAAAGTTAAAGGGTAAATTCAAACCTGCTAATAATTCTGGATTTACAGTCAACGAAACAAAAATCTGTCGTCATTAACTTTGTAAGATATTAGTGACTGTTCATAATGCTTTTTTTTACACATTTGAATTAATCGTATGGTGTATTTAATAGAATATGAGTATATAATTTCGCGCAGATATTAGCCTGCCCTAAAATTACAACTCGAAAAATATATTCATGGAATTTATATATGAAATTAAGTAATATTTTTATATGCGCAATTGTTCCTATTTTTATTGCCAGTTGTGCGCATAAATCGGTTACATCCGTTAAAAATGTAGAACCTTCACAGACTGAAACGGATCGATTATCTGTATTAATGCAAAAAACAGAATCGAATAACCCATATGTGATTGATGCAAAAGATCAATTACAAAAACTGGTTCAATCAAAAAATTTTAACGAATACATTTCAAATGAAGGTATCCTAGACTGTGTTAATGACAAGAACCAATCAGCGTGTGTTTTAAATTTTTATCTTCATCAATATTATAAATTAAAATATGATTTTCAAGTTAAAAAAATTATTGAAAATAATCAAATAGAGCACAAAATTGAATTAAGCAAAATCAATACTACACAAGCGAATATCAACAACTATTGTGACCTTTCAGCTGATTTTATTGCAGCTATTTATACAAACAATAATAACAAAACTTCTACTTTTCAGACGTTATTCAAAATGAATAAAGAAGACTTATCAATTTTACATACTAAAATTCTCAAGGATAACTATACTCACTTTTTGATTGATGAAAATCCAAGTATTCTTCAAGAAATGAAGGCAGAATTTATGGAAAAGTGTCTGAATGATCCTAAGAATAACATTATCAATTATCTAAATATTTTCCGTTAACCCGAATGCGAGTTTTTATGTATAATTTATTACCAATCAGTCAGTTTAGTAAAACAGTAACTTGCAAAATGCTTTGCTTAGTTTCAGCTCTTTTTATTAGTTTTTCTTCATCAGCTTTTTCGTTTAACGATGTTATTACTAAAGCAGAAAAACTATCAAAGAAAAGTTATGTACAACCATCTAAAAACATACCAAATGAGTTAGCGGCTTTACAATTTGCTGATTATCAGAAAATTCAATTTAATCATGAAAAAGCTTATTGGAATGACAAAAAAAATCGTTTTAAATTAGAGTTTTATCATGAAGGGATGTATTTTGACACCCCCGTTCAAATCAATGAAATTGTCAATAATCAAGTTAATGAAATTAAATACGACCCAAGTTATTTTGATTTAAGTCAAGCAGGATTAGAAAATCTAGACACAAAAAAACTTGGATTTGCCGGATTTAAGGTTCATTATCCAATAAACAATCCAACTAAAACCGATGATGAAATTTTTACAGCGCTTGGAGGCAGTTATTTCCGAGCAGTAGGAAAAGGTCAACGATATGGATTGTCCGCTCGAGGATTAGCCATTGATACCGGAGAGATGACTGGTGAAGAGTTCCCTCGTTTTAAGGAGTTTTGGCTCGTAAGACCATTGCCTAAACAAAAACATTTAGTCATTTATGCTTTACTTGACTCACCTCGCGTAACAGGCGCTTATAAGCTCATTTTAGTACCAAGTATAGATACAACAATAACGGTTGAAGCTAAAATATTTTTCCGCGATTCGGTAAAAAAACTCGGTATCGCCCCTTTGACAAGTATGTATTTATTTGGTCCAAATCAGCCATCTCCTTTATTAAATTATCGACCAGCAATGCACGACTCTAATGGGTTATCTATTTTATCTAACAGTGGTGAGTGGATATGGCGACCATTAAATAATCCAAAACGCTTATCTTTTTCATCATATAGTTTTGATGCTCCTAAAGGTTTTGGATTGATTCAACGAGATAACGGATTTGAGGATTACCAAGATCTTGATGATCATTATGAACTGCGCCCTAGCGTGTGGACAGAAATTTTAGGCAATTGGCAAAAAGGTCGTGTTGAATTGGTTGAAATTCCAACTGCTGATGAAACAAATGACAATATCGTTTCTTTCTGGGTACCTGAAAAACATTACAAAGCCGGTGATAGTCTTGATATTAAGTATCGATTGCATTATTCATTAAATGAAAAGCAACGTTATCCAGATAATGTAGCTAGAGCAATTAGCACTCGATTATCATTAGGTGATATAAAGCAGGCAAATTTAATCCGTAAACTTGATGGTTCAAACGCTTATGTTATTGACTTTGCCGGTCCTAAATTATCAGAACAAGAACCGGTCAGAGCAATATCAAGCATTAATAACGGATCGATTGTGAGTTCTGAGGTACAATATAATTCAGTCACAAAAGGCTGGAGAGTTCTTATACGGTTCAATGTTCAAGACAATAAAAAACCAACGGATATTCGTGTTCAATTAGCTTCAGAGAAAACGAATGAGATTTTATCTGAGACATGGAGTGGTCAATATCCAGGGCAATAACGATAATAAGATAACATAATGAAAAAAGATTACTTTGCTACACTTTCTGGCGCTGATGATTGGCGTCAGAAATTAAAAAACAATGAAATTGCACCAAATGATACTGAATTTCTGAAATATCGCCTAAATCAAATTGGCGATACATCAAATTACATTGATGAAAGAAATCAGCAACCCAGTTACCCTAAAGTTGAACGAGTTTCGATTCAACCACAAACATGGAATAAACGCTATAAAGCTAATTTCAAAGATAAAGTTAATCTCATTGCGGTTATCCGTCGCTTAATAATGTTTGCACTAATTGTGATTCAAACCTATTTCGGAACGACTTATCTATCGACATTATTGCCTTATCAAAGTTGGGAAAAAATCAATTTTATGGCTAATTGGGTAAATAATCCTAAATTAGCCATATATAGCATCATTCCATATATTATACAAGGGTTTATTATTTTTCTGTTTGCTATTTTGTTTGCCTGGATTTCAATAGGCTTTTGGACCAGTATTATGGGACTGATTTTAGCTGTAATAAAAAAAGACCGTTATACTATTGAGATCCCAAAAGATGCAACGAAACACATTGATGCGAAACATCGTACAGCATTAGTTATGCCAATTTGTAATGAAGATGTAGCACGAGTTTTTGCGGGATTACAAGCAACCTATCAATCTTTAGTTGAAACCGAGCATGCTGATTACTGTGATTTTTATATTTTAAGCGATACGAATGATCCCGATCTTTATGTAAATGAATTAAAAGCATGGTCAGATTTTAATGCTCAAAAGGAGAATAACGGATGTAATATTTTTTACCGACATCGTAAACGTCGAGTAAAACGTAAAAGTGGTAATATCGATGACTTCTGTCGACGCTGGGGACATTTATATGAATATATGTTGATACTTGACGCTGACAGCATCATGACGGGTGATTGTATTTTAAAGATGATTGCCATGATGGAAATGACACCTAAAGCGGGCATATTACAGTCACCGCCGAAATCAGTTAGAATGAAGACACTGTATGGTCGAATCCAACAATTTGCCAATCAGATTTACAGTGATATCTTTTGTGCTGGTACTCACTTTTGGCAACTCAGCGAAGCTCAGTATTGGGGACACAATGCCATGATTCGCTTAAAACCTTTTATTGAACACTGTATTTTATCCCCACTTCAAGAACGTAAAGGACCAATTCACATTTTGTCTCATGACCTTGTTGAAGCTACATTGATGAGACGCGCTGGCTATGGAGTTTGGATCGCCTATAATATGAATGGAAGTTACGAAGAACTACCAGGCAATATGATAGAAGATCTTAAACGAGATAACCGTTGGTGTATGGGTAACTTAATTAATTTAAAATTGCTTTTTAAAAGTGGGATCACTTTAACTCATAGAGTAATGTTTTTAACTAGTGGGATGGCTTATATTTCATCTTTATTGTGGTTAATATTTTTATTCTTTTCAACGCTTCTTCTATTAGTTTTTAACTTATCCGATCAACAATATTTTTTCCAACCTAATCAATTTTATCCGACATGGCCAAGATGGGATGAAAATTTAGCATTACAATTGTTATCTACAACGATGGTATTATTATTTGCACCAAAATTCTTTAGTTATGGCATTATCATCGCTCGCACAGGAGCTAAAGATGTGGGTGGCATTTTTAAACTTACCCTATCGATATTTATCGAAATGTTATGGTCGATGATATTAGCCCCAATACGTATGATATTCCACAGTAAATTTGTGGTTAAAGCATGGTTAGGCAGCAAAATTCAATGGAAGTCACCTTCAAGAAACGACGATGCCCTAACATGGGGAGAGTCTTTTTATTTTTGTTGGTCTCTTTCTTTATTAGGCATTGTTTGGCTTGGTGTGATTATTTGGTTAAATCCTCAGTTTACTTATTGGTATATCGCTATTCTAATTCCACTGACTATTTCGCCTTTAGTGATCAGAGTTTCAGGATTATCAAGTATTGGAATAAAAGCCCAAAAACTCGGTCTATTTTTAACTCCAGAAGAAACTCATCCTACGAAAGTCGTAACCAATACGGGAAAATGTCTAGTTAAAACAGAAGCGAATATTGTTGAACACGGTTTTATCATGGCTTTAGTTGATCCCATTTACAATGCTTTAGCTTGCGCATTGTCTACTTCTCGTCATTTACCAAACATAAAAATTGAGCAAAGACGTCTTGAGATAATTGAGCAACTCAAACAAGTTGATTTAGAAAAAATCAATAAAGAACAACAATTAACAATTTTAGAAGACCCAATAATTCTTTCTGAATTACATCAGCATATTTGGCAACAGCAAGAAAAGTACGACAATTTATTCACTTTATGGCAAAATGAACGTCAATAATAAAAAATAGGGCTTAAGCCCTATTTTTCTTTTTCAGTAATTTATCAAAATCCATGGATATTTTTTATGACTTGGCAACCTTCCGCATCTATCAATAATCTACTTAAGCGCGCAAAAATTATTTCACAAATACGACAATTTTTTACCGATCGATGCATATTGGAAGTCGAAACGCCAACTTTAAGCCAATATGCTGTTACTGATGTGCATTTAAGTTCTTTCTCTACTACTTTTTTTAGACCCGGTGAATTCGATCAACAACTTGGGCGAAAGATGTCATTAATTACCAGCCCTGAATATCACATGAAGCGTTTATTAGCTGCGGGCAGTGGTCCAATCTATCAGATATGCAAATGTTTTCGCAATCATGAAGAGATCAGCGATTTTCATAATCCTGAATTTACTATGCTCGAATGGTATCGAATTCAGTTTGATATGATGCAAATGATCAATGAAGTTGATGATCTATTACAAACAATTTTGGATTGTGAACCAGCGGAACGTATCTCTTATCAAAAAGCGTTTCAACGTCATCTTAATATTGATCCCTTAGAGGCTGATTATGCAACATTAGTGAACACTATTAATCAGTTAAATATTGGAATTAAAACAGAAGAGTTCGATAAAGATGGTTTATTGCAATGTTTATTTACTTTTGGTGTAGAGCCACATATTGGTCATGATAAACCGATTGCCGTGTATAACTTCCCTGCTTCACAAGCAGCATTAGCTGCAATTAACAGCGAAGATCATCGTGTTGCTGGTCGCTTTGAATTTTATTACAAAGGTGTAGAGCTTGCGAATGGTTTTAAAGAATTAACAAATCCACAAGAACAAAGGCTGCGTTTTGAACAAAACAATCAAGATAGGCTCAATCTTAATCTACCTCAACAAGAGATCGATATTGAGCTATTAGCTGCAATGGAAAATGGTCTACCTGACTGTGCCGGAGTGGCAGTAGGTTTAGATCGTTTGATCATGTTAGCGCTTGATTCAATGAAACTTGATGATGTAATTTCATTTACCTTTGAAAGGGCCTAGCGATGATAAGTCATTTAGGACTAATTGAGTGGATCGCCATTGTGCTTGGATTAGTATCCTTAATTCTCTTAATTTTATTGATTAAATCACTGCTGGTTATTAGTAATTCAAATCAACTATTTAATTTACAACTTTCTCAGTTAAAACAAGAGAATCAAACATTAACTAATGAAGTAAATCAGCTTGAAAGTGAATTAAACGAACATCGACAACAAAATATCGAACAATTTGCTACTATTAGTGAACTAAAAACACGTTTAGAAGAAACGCGTAATGCAGCTCATGAACGCCAGACAGTACTAGAGCAAAGTGAACAACGACTTACCACTCAGTTTGAAAATTTAGCGAATCGTATATTTGAGCACAGCGGTAAAAAAATTGAACAACAAAATAAACAAAGCCTTAATTTCTTATTATCGCCATTAAAGGAACAATTAGAAAGCTTTAAAAAGCAAGTCCAAGATAGTTTTGGCGAAGAAGCAAAAGAACGCCATACGCTTACTTATGAGATCCGTAATTTACAGCAATTAAATCAACAAATGACTAAAGAGGCATCCAATCTTACTAACGCTTTAAAAAGTAACAATAAGATCCAAGGAAATTGGGGAGAGTTTATACTTAGTCAAATACTTGATAATTCCGGTTTAAGATTGGGTCATGAATATGATACTCAGGTTAATTTAACCAATGAAAATAACCAACGTCTTCAGCCTGATGTCATCGTACATCTACCTCAAGGGAGAGATGTGGTTATTGATTCTAAAGTGACGTTGGTTGCCTATGAACGTTATTTTAATAATGACGAAGAATTCATAAAAAGCAAAGCATTATCCGATCATTTAACTGCGGTACGTAACCATCTAAAGCAACTTAGTCAAAAAGATTATCATAAGTTAATTGGTATTAATTCTTTAGACTATATATTAATGTTTATTCCAGTAGAACCGGCATTTTTATGTGCCATTGATCATGATCCATCATTAATCAATGATGCACTCAAAAATAACATTATGATTGTCAGCCCAACCACCCTTTTGGTTGCCTTACGCACGATTCATAATTTGTGGCGTTATGAGCACCAAAATCGTAATGCTGAGCTAATTGCAGATAAAGCAAGTAAATTGTATGATAAAGTCCGCGGTTTTGTGGAAGATATGGAAAATCTAGGTAATACCCTTGATAAAGCTCAACAAACTTATCAAAATTCTATTAATAAACTATCCAAAGGTCGCGGTAATATTATAGGTCAAATTGAGCAATTTAGAGAATTAGGAGTTGAAGTTAAAAAACCTATTAATCCAGACATAGCATCATTTTCTGTAGATAATCTTAACAAAAATAAAGATTAATGATTTACCGTGATGGCTAACCAATGAAATCAACCTTGTTGATTTTTTGTCAAGAAGTTTCAGGTAGTGCATATGTTTGAGTATAAAAAACATCTTAATTCACTTTACTGAAAATACGTGTATACTCATTTTGTACAACAAGGAATAAAATATGGCTAAAAAACAAGTTACTGAACCAAGTTTTGAAGAGACCCTTAAACAACTTGAAATCATCGTTGCACAATTAGAAAATGGCGATTTACCATTAGACGAAGCATTGAATGAGTTTGAAAAAGGTGTTAAATTAGCTAAATCGGGTCAAAAGCAATTACAACAAGCGGAACAACGCATTCAGATATTATTATCTGAAAATAGTGATGCAGAACTATCTGAATTTTTAACCGATAATAATGAATAATTTAAAACCATTACAAGAGCGGATTAATACGTTCTTAGCGACATATATTACTCAGTTCCCTTCTTCTAAATTGCAACAAGCTATGAGTTATAGCTTGTTAGCCGGCGGTAAGCGAATTCGTCCAATACTGGTCTATTTAACTGGACAAATGTTCAATTGTCCGTTATCAAGATTAGATGAGGCTGCTGCTGCAATTGAGATGATACATACTTATTCATTAATTCATGACGATTTACCTGCAATGGATAATGATAACCTTCGACGCGGAAAACCTACATGTCATATTCAATATGGACATGCTGAAGCGATACTTGCTGGTGATGCATTACAATCATTAGCTTTTAGCTTATTATCTGAAAGCCAATATCTGAATAATCAAGTTAAAATTGATATGATTGCTGAACTTGCTAATGCTAGTGGGTTAACGGGTATGTGCTTAGGACAGTCTCTTGATTTGCAAGCAGAGCACCAAACTATTACCTTGGAACATTTACAAAAGATCCACAACTACAAAACTGGGGTATTAATTAAAACAGCGGTTCGATTAGGTGCGTTTGCCAGTGGCGAGATAAGCAAACCATATTATCCCTTGCTTGATAGTTATGCTCAAGCAATTGGACTTGCCTTCCAAATACAGGATGATATTTTAGATGTTATTGGTGAACAAGCTATTATGGGCAAACCTAAAGGCTCCGATATTATCCATGAAAAAAGTACTTACCCTGCTTTATTAGGTCTACAAGCAGCTATAGACATGACAAAACAGTTATACGATCAGGCTATCGATAGTCTCAATCAAATACCTTATAATAGCCAACAACTACAAGATCTTGCTAGTTTTATTATAAATCGAAATAGTTAACATAATGGCTTAATGATAAAAATGAATTTGGATAATTATCCCTTATTAAAAAAAATTAATTTCCCAGAGGATTTGCGGTGTTATCCTCAATCTCAACTGCCTGAAATTTGTCGTGAACTAAGGCAATTTTTGTTAAATTGTGTGAGTAAATCCAGTGGACATTTAGCATCAGGACTGGGGGTGGTTGAATTAACAGTAGCACTGCATTATGTTTACCACACTCCTTTTGACAAAATTATTTGGGATGTTGGCCATCAAGCTTATCCTCATAAAATTTTAACTGGTCGGCGTGATCAAATGCTCACAATACGGCAAAAAGGTGGACTTCATCCATTTCCACACCGTAATGAAAGCGAATATGATGTTTTAACAACAGGTCATTCTTCGACTTCTATCAGTGCCGCATTAGGTATTGCTATTAGTGAGCAAAAAAAACAATCTGGGCAGAAGGTAGTGGCAATTATTGGTGATGGTGCCCTTACCGCTGGTATGGCTTTTGAAGCAATGAATCATGCTGGGCATATTAAACCCAACATGTTAGTTATTGTTAACGATAATGATATGTCAATTTCAGAAAATACTGGTGCACTTAATCAACATTTAGCTCAAATACTATCAAGTAAAACCTACACCGCTTTCCGTGAAAGCGGCAAACGAGTGCTTGCTAATATTCCACCATTGAAAGAACTATTAAAAAAAACCGAGGAACATTTAAAAGGCTTAATGACGCCGGCAATTTTATTTGAAGAACTTGGCTTTAATTATATTGGTCCTGTTGATGGACATGATGTTGAAAGTTTGGTAACCACTTTACAAAAAGTTCGGCAATTAAAAGGCCCACAATTGCTTCATGTTATTACTCAAAAAGGTAAAGGTTATGCACCAGCAGAACAAAATCCAACTTTGTGGCACGGTGTACCGAAATTTAATCCTAATGATGGAATATTGCCAGCAGCTAACCAAATTACACCAACCTATTCACAAGTTTTTGGTGATTGGTTATGTGAAATGGCACGCCATGATAAACAACTAATGGCTATCACTCCAGCAATGAGCGAAGGTTCAGGTATGACTAAGTTTGCCAATCTTTATCCTGATCAGTTTTTTGATGTGGCCATCGCTGAGCAACATGCAGTGACGCTTGCTGCTGGTTTTGCTATTAGTGGTTTAAAACCGGTCGTTGCAATTTATTCAACTTTTTTACAACGTGCTTATGATCAAGTTATTCATGATGTTGCCATTCAGAACTTACCAATTTTATTTGCTATAGACAGAGCCGGTATTGTTGGTGCTGATGGTGAAACCCACCAAGGGTCATTTGATCTAAGCTTCATGCGTTGCATACCTAATTTTGTCATAATGACGCCAAGTGATGAAAATGAGTGCCGACAAATGCTTTATACAGGTTATTTGCATAATGGTCCTGTAGCTGTGCGATATCCTCGCGGTGAAGGTAAAGGTGTGCAATTAGAGCCACTAGCAACCATACCAATTGGAAAATCAAAATTATGCATCGAAGGTGAAAATATAGCTTTACTCAATTTTGGCACATTACTACCTGAAGTTTTACAGGCTGGTAAAAAAATTAATGCTACAGTCATAGATATGCGTTTTGTTAAACCATTAGATGAAAAAGTCCTTTTGCACATTAGCCAAACTCATAATATACTTGTCACTGTAGAAGAAAATAGCATTAAAGGCGGTGCAGGAAGTGGCGTCTGTGAATTTTTATTATCTAAAAAAATAAAATGTGATATTTTAAATATTGGATTACCAGATAAGTTTATTCCTCAAGGATCTCAAAATGAGATAAGAAAAGAGATGGGATTAAACGGTGAACACATTATAGAAAAAATTAATGAATTTATAAATCAATAGGTTAAATATGGAAACTCAAGCTGTCACTATTCAAATTTTTGGACGTACATTAAAATTCAATTGTCCGGTTGATGAAGTTGACGCACTAACCAATGCTGCAAAAGATTTGGATGAGCGATTATCTCATTTGCGTGAAAAATCTCCACAAATAGGTAGTGAACAACTAATCATGACCGCAGCGCTTAATATTTCTTATGAATTAACAAAGGAAAAAGAAAAAAGTAACGAATTTAGCCATAGACTAAAAATGCTGCAACAATTGCTTGATTCTGCTTTGAATACCAACAATTAATGTTTTTATTTGTAAATTTGATAAAAACCTCCTTGTATCATTTGTTAAATTCTGTAATATTATATGCATCTCTGGGATGTTCGCGATGTGGGTTAGTCCCCTGAGCCGATATTCTTTATATTAGAACGATGTGACTTTTGATTGGTGTGTATGCCTTACTCGTAAGGAAACCTAAAAATCGAAACATGTTGTTCACCTTGAACCTTGGGTTCAAGGGTTACGACCCTAAACGACATCTTGGAGTGTTTTTATCTTGTTTTATTCTTACAGTGATAACTGATGAACATTAGACAGACTATACGCCAAAAAAGACGTCAACTCTCCCCAATTGAACGCGTTAATGCGCAGCATGCTATTTATCAACAAATCCTCCAACACCAAGATATAAAATTAGCCCAAAATATAGCTATATTCCTATCAGTTGATGGTGAAGTCGATACTAAATCAATTATAGAATATTTATGGCAACAAAATAAATCTGTCTATTTACCCGTTATACATCCATTTGTTTCTACGCATTTACTTTTTTTAAAATATACCCCACAAACCTCTTTAATTAAAAATAAATTCAATATACTGCAACCAACTCTAAATGTTCTTAATGTATTACCTCATCATAAATTAGATATTATTTTTACGCCACTGGTTGCTTTTGATGAAAGAGGATATCGTATAGGTATGGGCGGAGGATTTTATGACCGTATGTTAGCGAATTATCAAAGCCAGAAAATTTTGCCTATCGGCCTAGCTTTTGCCTGCCAAAAAGTACCACATATTGATAACCAACCATGGGATATCAAGCTTCCCGAAATCATCTACGCTTAATCTTATCGAAAAGTAATATTGCCAATAATTTAGCAAAACAGAGCATTATTATGCCTAGTTTTCTGATATAATTATCAGCATGAACCAATTGCATTACTATTAGCTGTAAAACTGAGAGAATGAATTTGTGACACCATTATCGACAATTTGAAGCTAGTTTTTTAACTTGGTTTGTTGGTTTAATTCGTTATCTCACTATGCATATTTTTTTATTTCTGCGCTTTTAACACGCATTACCGTTCCAGTTTTTTGTTTTAGTAACGTTATATTCAGATCTCAATTAGGTAAGTAATTAGTTTACTTACAACGTTTATATAATAAAAAAGGAGTATTGCAATGTCAGAAAAAAAAGTCTTAACCACCAATAATGGGGCACCTATCGCCGATAATCAAAACTCACGCACGGCAGGTCCACGTGGTCCAGTTTTGATTGATGATTTTCAACTCATCGAAAAACTTGCTCAATTTAACCGCGAGAACATTCCGGAGCGCCGTGTACATGCTAAAGGCTCAGGCGCACATGGAACTTTTACGGTCACCAAAGATATTACCCAATATTCATATGCCAGTATTTTCGCCAATGTTGGCAAACAAACTCCAGTATTTGCTCGATTTTCAACTGTGGGAGGGGAAAGAGGCTCATCTGATACGGCTCGAGATCCGCGTGGATTTTCGATAAAATTCTACACCGATCAAGGTAACTGGGATATTGTCGGCAATAATACACCTGTGTTTTTTATTCGTGATGCACTCAAATTTCCGGATTTTATTCATACCCAAAAACGCGATCCGAAAACCAACTTAAAAGATCCACAAATGATGTGGGACTTTTGGTCTTTATCACCGGAATCATTGCATCAAGTCACTATTTTATTTTCTGACCGTGGAATTCCAGATGGTTATCGTCATATGCATGGTTTTGGTAGCCATACTTATAGTCTTATCAATAAAGATGGTATACGAACTTGGGTTAAATGGCATTTTAGAACTGAACAAGGCATTAAAAATATTCATCCAAAAGTTGCTGCTGAAATGGATGGTACTCATCCCGATTCAGCACAAGAAGATTTATTTAAGGCAATTGAACGAGGTGATTATCCAAAATGGCGACTTTATATGCAAGTAATGACCGAAGAACAGGCCAATAATCATCCCGAGAATCCATTTGATGTCACTAAAGTTTGGTCACAAAAACAGTATCCCTTAATGGAAGTAGGTGTGATGGAACTTAACCGTAATCCAGAAAACTATTTTGCCGAAGTTGAACAAGCGGCATTTGAGCCAAGTAATATCGTACCGGGTGTTGGTTTATCACCAGATAAGATGTTACAAGGACGAGTTTTTGCTTACGCCGATGCGCACCGCTATCGTATAGGTACCAATTATCAGCAGTTACCAATTAATGCGCCAAAATGTCCAGTTCACAATTATCAACGTGACGGTTCAATGCGTTTTTACAGTGTAGATAATGCACCTAATTATGAACCTAACAGCATCGATAGTGCACCAAAACAACAACCACAATATGCCGAACCACCAATGCATGTACCACCAACGGATGCTATGGATAGGTATGATCATAGGGTCGATAATGATTACTATTCACAACCGAGAGCTTTGTTCAATTTAATGCATCCCGATCAAAAACAGTTGCTTATTGACAATATTGTCGGCTCAATGAAAAGTGTTGATCGCGATATTCAAATTAGACAACTTCAACACTTCTATAAAGTTCATCCTGATTATGGTTCAGGTATTGCTAAAGGATTAGGTATTGATGTTGATTTAATCAAAAGTTAATGCATCAAATAATAATACCGGCTAAATTTAGCCGGTATTATTTTATTAGGTAATATGAGTCAATTTAACTCCGATGATTAATAGTCAATATAACTGATTGTTATGGCGAAGACGACATGAGTGAAAATATTTATTTTAATGATAATTAAACAACCAATACCTTTGGTATTTTCCTTTTTAAAGAAGTGACAAATCCAAATAGTATTGGTAAATACAAGAAAGGTAATTTATTTCAATTAAGGAAAATAAAATAGCGCTGCAAAGATTTGTAGAATTTATTAATTCTGATGATGCACAATTATCCTAAGAAGTAATATCTGAAGATGAAATATTTTATGCCCAACAAGCTCAGATACATTAAAAGAATCCACAGACTACGTATAAATTCTCAACATAATGCGAACAACATTCATTGATATTCAGTGGAAATTAGAGCAAGTTGTTGCAGAACAAATTAGCGTTTTGTTTATGGTTTAAAATAGTTGGACAGGGAGACAAAGCAATTGACAGCAACAAATCAAATTGACGTGTATCCTTAAAAAAGTGAAATAGATATCCCTAATAATGCATTATGAACTTACTGTTTTTGTGCTTGTGTGGCATTGATGATAAAACCTTTATTACGACTATTGAAATTACGGGTATACATCTTTTTTGTAAAAAAGCATCAATTTCATTGCGTACTGTTCGTACACTAATTTGGAAATTTATCGATAGCATTTCGACCGTTAAAGAATAGTCAATTGAAATAAATTTGCTACCTAGTTGGTATTTTTGCAAATACAAATTGCAAAATTTATAGAGTGAAAATTTTTAAACAAAGGGAATAAAAGAAGCAAAAAATGAATCCTATCTAAAGGATTCATTTAATTATTTTTATAAAAATACCATTAACTATGTTTGTTTCGTTTTTGGATAGCAGTTATTAATGGATGATGACATTTGTAGATCATATCTGACGGAATCATAATCAGTTCAGCAATAGGTACTGCCCAGTTTGGGATTTCGGTGTTATCAAAATTTTTTTCATCAATAGATACATTCACGGCATAACGTTCAGTTTTAGCAAATAATTGTTGTTTTTTTGCAATATCATTGTCATCTGCATCACAAAGCATTCGACAATTATCCAATACTGTTTGGGCAAAAACTTCTGGCCAATTTTCGGGTACATTTTTTAACGTAACTAATTCAGAAAGGTACCGAAGCATGTCACGAAATAATAACAAATAGACCATTTGTAAATTGCGACCTGATAAATTGGCGAGTTGTTCATCGGTTAATTGATCATTTATAACACTTGGCCCCCATTTAAAAAACAAGGTATCCTTATACAAATTGATAATCGGTCTGATGGCTTTGTATTGTGTTCTTACTACATTATCAATTTCGCGTGAAATTTGGATAGTAGGATAACCAACATTATTACGACCATGAAGATCTCGCCCTGAAAGCGCAGAAATTTCTTTTTTGATTGGTAATAGTTTTTTAAGCAATCCTAGCATATTACTCCTACTTACTATTTGTTCTTCTGGCGCACAATTTCAAATAAACAAACACCTGTCGCGACCGATACATTAAGCGAAGAGACAATACCTGACATTGGAATACTCACTAATTCGTCACAATGTTCTTTTGTTAAACGACGCATTCCCTCACCTTCTGCCCCCATAACCAAAGCTAATGACGTCGGGGTCGATGATTGATAAAATTCAGTTTGATAAAGTGTTCTATCAGCTTCACCAGCGGTACCAACAATCCAAACTTGGTATTCATCTTGTAGCATCCGCATGGTGCGGGCTAAATTTGTTACTCTCACAACTGGAATGCTTTCTGCTGCACCACAGGCTACTTTTTGAGCAGTAGAATTAAGAGGTGCTGAGCGATCTTTTGGAACGATAATAAAACTTACACCTGCTGCGTCGGCAGTACGAATACATGCCCCTAAATTATGAGGATCAGTCACGCCATCCAAAATTAAGATAACAGGATTGGATTGCTGCTCCATCAGTAGTGGAATGTCATTTTCTTGATAACCACGATTTGGTTTAACCATAGCTAAAATGCCTTGGTGAACACCATTTTTGGTTTTTTCATCCAACCACTGACGATTCGCTATTTTAACTGGCAATCCCAGTTGTTCTAATTGATGAACAAGGGCAATTAGACGTTTATCTTCACGCCCTTTAATAATAAATACCTCAATAATTCTTTCCGGTGAGCGCGCTAATAATGCTTCAATAGCGTGCATACCATAAACTGTTTCACTCATTTATTTGCTACTCTTTGTCTTTTTATTCGTAATTTTTTTACTGGTCGATTTTAATGTACTGTTTTTCTTTGTTCTCTTTTTATTTTTGGATTTAGCTTTAGTTTTTACTATCGCTTTTGGTTTCCCGTTGCTTTTTGTTTTATTTTCAGCTTTAGTGCTAGCATTATCGCTTCTTTTTTTACTGGATGATTTTTTAGCTTTTCGTTTAATTGGTAAATCTGCACTTAAATCAATTTTATCCTGTTTAGTTTTATCTTTAGCTGTTTTACCTTGACGTTTCGGCTTATTATTACTGCCTACTAACGAAAAATCAATTTTACGTTCTTCAGGGTTCACATTATCGACTTTAATCTGTACTTTATCGCCCAAACGATATATGAAACGAGTATTTTCGCCAATTAAGCGATTGCGTGAGCCATCAAAATTATAATAATCATTTTCAAGTGAAGAGACATGAACCAAACCGTCAATAAACAAATCATCCAAACGAACAAAGAATCCAAAATTAACGACGCTTGAAATTGTTCCATTAAACACTTCTCCAAGATGATCTTGCATGTAATCACATTTGAGCCAGTCCACTACATCACGCACGGCTTCATCAGCTCGTCGTTCAGTCATTGAACAGTGTTCACCAAAGTAAAGCATTTCACTAGTATTATAACGATAACCACCAGTTTTACTGGTTTTATGATTTTGGTCAGCCAAGATCCATTTAATAGCTCGATGTAACAGTAAATCGGGATAACGACGAATAGGCGAAGTAAAGTGTGCATACTCTTCCAGCGCCAAACCAAAGTGGCCTCGATTTTCTGGATCATAAATAGCTTGTTTCATTGATCGTAAAATAACAGTTTGTAGCATTTCATGATCTGAACGCTTTTCAACAGCAACCATTAACTCTGCAATATCTTTTGGTTTAGGATTTGGACCACCACCAAGGGACAACCCTAGTTCACTTAAAATACTGCGCAGATTATTCATGCGCTCTTCATCAGGTTTATCATGTACTCGGAATAAAGACGGAACATCCGCTTTAATGACGAATTTTGCAGCAGCTACATTCGCTAAAATCATACACTCTTCAATAATTTTATGAGCGACATTACGTTGAGTCAGTTCAATGCTTTCAATACGTTTATCAGCATTAAAAATGAATTTTGGCTCTTCGGACTCAAAACCTATCGCACCGCGTGCAATACGAGCTTTATCTAGTACATTATAAAGACCTTGCAAGTTTTTAAGGTGTGGCACTAAATCACGATAATGTTCAAGCAATTCTTTATCACCATCTAAAATTTTGGCTACTTTGCTATAAGTCAATCTTGCATGAGAATTCATCACGGCTTCGTAAAACTCAAAACCAGTTAGACGACCTTTATTTGACACCGTCATTTCGCACACCAAACATAAGCGATCAACTTGCGGATTTAATGAACAAAGCCCATTAGATAACACTTCTGGCAACATAGGAATCACACGAGAGGGGAAATAGACTGATGTACCGCGTAAGCATGCTTCTGTATCTAAAGCCTTACCTGGTCGGACGTAATAACTCACATCCGCAATAGCAACCCATAAACGATAGCCTCCACCACGATTTTTTTGGCAATAAACAGCATCATCAAAATCACGGGCGTCTTCGCCATCAATGGTAACTAAAGGTAATTCGCGCAAATCCTTACGGCCTTTTTTGGCGTTTTCTGGAACTTGCTCAGTAAATTTGCTGGTCTCTATTATCACTGTTTTAGGTAATTCATAAGGAATTTCGTGATTACGAAGCGCAATATCAATAGCAAGGTTGGTTCCCATAATTTCACCAAGCACTTCTTTAATGGTCCCTACCGCTTTCTGACGACGCTCAGGACGTTGCTGTAATTCAACAACCACTACTGATCCCATACGCACAGTACGATGCGCTTTACCAACAATTAATATATCAAAATTCAACCGACTGTCATCCGGCACGACAAAGCCAACACCTTGTTCAATAAAATATCGTCCAACGATAAAATTACTGCGAGGTTCTAAAATTCGCACTACACGTGCTTCAATTTTACCACGATGTTGCGTCCCCATTGGTTGAGCTAAGATCACATCACCTTGTAACACTTTTTTCATCTGTTCGGGTGATAAAAAATAATCTTCTGGAGTACCTTCTACTCGCAAAAAACCGAAGCCATCACGGTGTGCAATTACACTCCCTTTAACCATATCGAACTTTTCAGGTAAGGCATAACATTTGCGACGGGTAAATACAACTTGTCCGTCACGTTCCATCGCTCGAAGACGACGATGTAAAGCTACTTTTTGCTCATCGTCTTTTATTGAAACAGCTTGGGCAATCTTTTCTAAATTTGCAGGTTTCGCTTCTTGTTTAAGATAATCTAAAATAAGTTCACGACTGGCAATTGGAGAATCATACTTTTCTGATTCTCTATCAAAGAAAGGATCTTTTATCATAAATAACATCCTGTGATCTAATATTATTGTTAGCATAACACAGAGTGATATAACTTAAAATGAACATTCAATTTATCAACAACAATCAGGGAAATCTTAATTTATTTTTAATTTTTATTAATGAATTATTAATATTGGTAAACACAAAAAGCTGATGTTAAGATTTAGTCAATTCTACACCAACAGCAATCGAGCATTTATAGGATAATTTACGTTTATCAATCAAATGATACCAATATGCTATATATCGACTTAATATTGATATAAAATATAATGTTAAATAGCTATAACTTAGCTAGGAATGTCAAAAATCAAGCAATACGGATAAACATGAAAAAAACAATTGTTTGTATTTTAAATGATTCTTTGGACTTTTGTAATATTACCTGGTGGGTTAGTTGCGGGTCTTGTAAACTATTCAGCAGAAAGCTGGCTTGATATGTTCACTTTTGAGCAATTAAGGTTTGCTTTTTTTAGCCTTATTTTATCAGTTATCACTGTATTTATATTATTTTTTTGGAATAAACAGCTCGATAATTGGTCTAAATATTTATTTATCTCTATCTTTTTATGCATTTTAGCTTCGTATTTACCTATTTTTTCACCTCCTGTTGCCTATTTTATTAGAGCCTATGGTATTTATAATATCATTGTTTTAGGAGCAACTTTAGCCGTTCTGTCTCTGTTTAGTTATTAAAAAAGTTGGTATTTTCATTAACTTTCAAATTTCTCATCAAGGTTATTGTTAATGCTAAGGCGTTCTCGAACGCCTTGACCCATTAAATTTAGATGATATTACTGTCTATGATCGAGTTTTTCACGTTCAATAGCTCGATAACCAATATCATGACGATAAAAGCAACCGTGCCAACGTATATTATTCACTTGCTGATAGGCACGTTGTTGAGCATCTAATACTGTATTTCCTAAAGCGGTAACACATAATACGCGTCCTCCATTAGTAAATACTTGCCCTTTTTCAAAACTGGTACCGGCATGAAATACTTTGCAATCTAAGGAGGATTCGGTTGGTAATCCAATGATTTCATCTTGCGTATTATAGTCGCCTGGGTAACCGCCTGCGGCCATTACAATACCGAGTGCAGGTCTAGGATCCCATTTTGATTTTACGGTATCTAATTTACCATCAACGGCAGCTAAACATAATTTGATTAAATCTGATTGCAAACGCATCATGATCGGTTGGGTTTCTGGATCACCAAAGCGACAGTTAAATTCTATAACCTTGGGATTTCCCTCTTTATCAATCATCAAACCAGCATATAAAAATCCAACATACACATTACCTTCTTGTGCCATACCATTGACGGTTGGATAAATGATTTGATTCATGATGTTAGCAAAAACCTCATCGGTCACAACCGGTGCTGGGGAATATGCTCCCATACCACCAGTATTAAGGCCAGTATCACCATCACCAACGCGTTTATGATCTTGACTAGTTGCCATTGGTTCGACATGTTTGCCATCAACCATAACAATGAAGCTGGCTTCTTCACCTTCTAAAAACTCCTCAATAACCACACGATGCCCAGCATCACCGAAAGCATTACCAGCCAACATATTTTTTACAGCAGCTTCAGCTTCTTCAAGTGTCATCGCCACAATAACACCTTTACCCGCAGCTAAACCATCCGCTTTAATCACAATTGGTGCGCCTTTCTCATGTATATAAGCAAGAGCTGGTTCGACTTCAGTAAAATTCTGATATTCAGCGGTAGGGATGTTATGTCGTGCTAAAAAATCTTTTGTAAAGGCTTTCGAACCTTCAAGTTGTGATGCCGATTTTGTTGGACCAAAGATTTTTAATCCCGCCTTTTGAAAACTGTCAACAACGCCAATAACTAAAGGTGCTTCAGGACCAACAATGGTAAGATCAATTTGTTCTTGCTGAGCAAAATTTAATAATCCACTAACGTCCGTGGCTTTAATATTAATATTTTCCAGACCTGATTCAAGTGCAGTCCCTGCATTTCCAGGAGCGACAAAGACTTTAGATACTAATGAAGACTGTGCTATTTTCCAAGCTAACGCATGTTCACGCCCACCATTACCAATCACTAATACTTTCATAAAAGATCCTTTATATGCTTCTTCCTTAAGAAGATAACCAATGTAATTTTAATAAAGATAAAACAAACTTAAAAAATGCATTAATGCCTAAAATGACGCATGTTGGTAAAAATCATCGCAATATCATGTTCATTCGCAGCTTGGATAACCTCTTCATCACGAATCGATCCTCCTGGTTGAATTACGCAAGTTACCCCCGCAGCCGCAGCTGCATCAACACCATCACGGAATGGAAAAAATGCATCAGAAGCAACGACAGAACCAGCAACTTCCAGATTTTCATCTTGTGCTTTTATTCCTGCAATTTTAGCGGAGTACACACGACTCATTTGCCCTGCACCAATACCAATGGTCATTTTATTTTTTGCATAAACAATCGCGTTCGATTTTACAAATTTAGCCACTTTCCAACAAAATAGTGAATCTGAAAGCTCTTGCTCAGTTGGCTGTCGCTTGGTGACTACTGTTAGTTGTTCGGGTGAAATCATATCCATATCACGCGATTGCACTAACAAACCTCCAGTAACGCGCTTGAAGTCCAAGCTGGCTAATGACGACGTTGACCATTTACCACATTCAAGCACACGCACATTTTTTTTAGTTTGTGTAACAGCCAACGCATCAGTACTGATTGACGGTGCAATAATCACTTCAACAAATTGTTTATCAATGATTGTCTGAGCAGTCTTAGCATCCAACTGTCGATTAAAAGCAATAATTCCACCAAAGGCAGAAGTTGGATCGGTTTTAAAGGCATTAAGATAGGCATTTAAAATATTATTACTTACAGCAACACCGCATGGGTTAGCGTGTTTAACAATTATGCAAGCTGGTTCATCAAAGGATTTCACACATTCTAGCGCTGCATCCGTATCAGCAATATTATTGTAAGATAATTCTTTGCCTTGTAGCTGTTTAGCTGTAGCAATAGAAGCTTGTTCAAAATTTTCTTCAATATAAAAAGCTGCCTGTTGATGAGCATTCTCACCATATCGCAAATCTTGTTTTTTAACAAATTGAAGATTTAAGGTTCGTGGAAACTTTCCTGCTGGCTTTTCGGTTTCACCATAATATGGGGGAACCAATTTGCCAAAATAGTTGGCAATCATACCATCATATTTAGCAGTATATTCAAATGCTTTTATTGCTAAGTTATATCGATATTTAAAAGATAAACAATTTTGTTGTTCATCCAACATATCAATGATTGTACTATAGTCCCGACAATCTACTACAATAGCGACATCTTTGTTGTTTTTTGCAGCGGAGCGTACCATCGTTGGTCCACCAATATCAATATTTTCTATCGCTTCTTCTAAAGTACAATTAGCGTTGGCAACTGTTTTTTCAAAAGGATATAAATTTACAACGACCATATCTATAGCGTCGATATGATGTTGCTGCATGACTTGATCATCTATTCCTCGACGCCCCAAAATGCCGCCATGTATTTTGGGATGTAAAGTTTTGACGCGTCCATCCATCATTTCTGGAAAACCCGTATAATCGGACACTTCAATGACTGGAATATGGTGGTCGATTAATAATTTGGCGGTGCCACCAGTAGAAAGGAGTTCAATATTTCTTTTTGATAATGCTTTGGCGAATTCAATAATACCCGTTTTATCAGAAACACTAAGTAAAGCACGGCGAATAGGACGAAACTGCTGCATGAAAAACTCCGAAATTTATATTCTAAATCCAAGTCTGTAAGTGGATATTATATATAAAATCAGAAACGATGTTTAGTATTAACTCCTTAAAAAAAATCGAAACATTTGAATTATATTATTTTCATAGGCAAGAATTATAAAAATAACCTGTCTTATTTATGATTACCTTATTATTAACCTGCAAAATTTACATAATGAAATGTATCTACGAATGATCCATTTAGTGGGGAAAATGCTAATTACAAAGAATATATTGCTGTTATCTAGGAAAAATTGCCTCTATGACTATAATCACTTGTACTTTTAATATTGGCAGAAATCCGATAAGTACGATTAAATAAGCTTAATTATCGTAAACATGGTAATCATGCTATTATAAACAAATTAACGATATAATAAAAAATACCCTTCAAACTATGGCTGAATTTTTAGTTAAGTTTTACTATTAAGAATGGAGATTAACCCATTAAATTAAGTTTTCGAATAGAGAGATTAAGTTTATTGATTAAAATTTTTTAGAAATAAATATTAAAAAACACAACGTTTAAGAATAGCTATTAATAAAAAATCAGGCAAAATATTTACCTGATTTTTTTACTAAATTTCAATTAATCATCACTATATCCTAAGCTACGTAACGCGCGCTCATCATCGGCCCAGCCAGCTTTAACTTTGACCCAAAGTTCCAAATGTACTTTGTTATCAAAAAATGACTGCATATCCTTACGGGCTTCTATACCGATTTTTTTTATTTTTTCACCTTTGTTGCCGATAACCATTTTCTTCTGACCATCTCTTTCAACTAATATTAACCCGTTAATACGATACATTCCATTGCGTTCATCAACTTTAAATTGCTCAATTTCAACAGTCACAGAGTATGGTAATTCATCACCTAAAAAACGCATTAACTTTTCACGAATGATTTCGGACGCCATAAAACGTTGAGATCGATCGGTAATATACTCTTCAGGAAAATGATGTTCGCCTTCTGGCAAATGTTCTTTAACAATTTTTCTTATAATGTCAATACCATCACCTTTTTCAGCGCTAATTGGCACTACATCAACAAAATTAACTTTTTGGCTAATTTCTTGAATATGTGGTAATAGTTGAGTTTTATCGATAACGTTGTCAATTTTATTGATAACCAACAATACTGGGCATTTGCAATCTTTAAGTTTGTTGGCAACCATTTCATCGTCATCATTCCAATGGGTTCCTTCAACAACAAAGATAACTAATTCGACATCACCAATTGAACTGCTTGCAGCACGATTCATTAAGCGATTAATAGCTCTTTTTTCTTCAATATGTAAGCCCGGAGTATCAATATAAATAACTTGATCATTATCTTGAGTATCAATACCAACAATACGGTGACGCGTAGTTTGCGCTTTACGCGATGTTATAGAAACTTTCTGGCCTAGTAGTTGATTTAATAATGTTGATTTACCCACATTTGGTCGACCTACTATGGCGACAAATCCACAATGTTGTGTTGCTTTTGTCATTTTATACCTAATTGATTAAGTGCTTCTTGAGCAGCAGCTTGCTCGGCTTTGCGACGGCTTAGACCTCGCCCTAAATATTCACGACTATCATTCTCAAGTTTACATTGAATTAAGAATTCTTGCTCATGATTATCACCCGTGACTTCGAGAATTAAATAACATGGGCGCTCACAATGAATGCCTTGTAAATATTCTTGTAAACGTGTTTTGGCATCTTTTTGTTTAATACCTGGTTGAATCTGATTCAATCGAGTTTGATACCAAGTCAAAATTAAGCGTCGTACAGTTTCGATATTGCTATCTAAATAAATGGCACCAATAATGGCTTCAACCGCATCGGAAATGATCGAGTCGCGACGAAACCCGCCACTTTTTAATTCACCTTGACCAAGGATAAGATAATCACCTAATTTAAATTCTTTACCCATTTCAGCCAGTGTTTGCCCACAAACAAGTGTTGCGCGCATTTGACTCAAATCGCCTTCATCTTGTTTGACAAAACGTTCATACAGTTCATTAGCAATCACAAAACTTAAAATTGAATCACCTAAAAACTCTAAACGTTCATTATGCAATTTGTTAGCACTTCGATGAGTCAGTGCTAATTCTAATAAGGATAAATTATTAAATTGGTAACCAACTGATTGTTGTATTTGACTAAATTTTTTCATTATCATTACAATTAATGTATACCACCAATACGGCTAAATCGAATGCCTGTTGGCCATTCATCTGGTTGTTTCTCGAAACTGATCCAAATTGCTGTCGCACGACCAACAAAATTCTGCTCAGGTACAAAGCCAAAATAACGACTATCACCACTATTATCTCGATTATCACCCATCATGAAATAGTGATCTTTCGGTACTACCCATGTAGCAATTGGTTGACCATTTTGGCGATAGAAATATTTAGGATCCTCATGTGAACCTAGGGTGGTTAAAATTTCATGAGGTTTATCACCTAACGTTTCTTGTTGCATATTCATATTAAGTGATACAACAGATTGAGAATTTACAATCCCTTTATCAGCATACTGCTCTAATGTATAAAAATTCGGATTTGTTTTAAACTCTTGATGAACTTCTTTCCAATTGCTTGGTTGTGGTTGCGTATAATGTAAGTCCAATGGTTCAGATTTTTGTCCATCAATACAATTAGTTTCATCAGTTTGACAGGCAGGATAAATCAATATTTTCTTCTCTTTAACAAGATAGACAATTTTATCTCCTGGCATTCCAACGACGCGTTTAATAAGGTCCATTTGAGGTATGTTTGGATGTTTAAATACAGCAACATCCCCCCGTTTAGGATGACCTGTCGAGATTAATACTGTATTAGTAATAGGATCTCTTAATCCATAAGAATACTTTTGAACTGCAATAAAGTCTCCAATAAGCAAAGTTTGCATCATTGAACCTGAAGGTATTTGAAAAGGTTCGAATAAAAATGAACGAATGACAAATACAACAAATAAAACAGGGAAAAACGATGCGATACTTTCAACCCAACCTTTAGGTTTACCGACTTCAGCAAGTATTTTTCCATCAATTTCGCCGTTATGTTGCTTACGAACTTCTTCAACTTTTTGTTGTCTTGCTGGTTTCCATCTAAATTTCTCTAGAAACCAGAAGATTGCAGTAATCAATGTAGCTACTGTTAATATGATGGCAAATATTCCAGCCATTTTTTACCTCTTTAACTGATTAATCTTTTCCCACATGTAAAATAGCCAAAAACGCTTCTTGCGGTAATTCAACGTTACCAACTTGTTTCATGCGTTTTTTACCTTCTTTTTGCTTCTGTAACAGTTTCTTTTTACGGCTAACATCACCACCATAGCATTTGGCTAATACGTTTTTACGTAATTGTTTAACCGTTGAACGAGCAATAACATGATTACCAATAGCAGCCTGAATAGCAATATCAAACTGCTGACGAGGAATAAGGTCTTTCATTTTTTCTACTAATTCTCGTCCACGATAAGGTGCATTATCTTTATGTGTAATTAATGCTAATGCATCAACACGTTCACCATTAATTAATACATCTAATCGCACCATATCAGCAGCTTGGAATCGTTTAAAACTGTAATCCAATGAAGCATAACCGCGAGAAGTTGATTTTAATTTATCAAAAAAGTCTAAAACCACTTCTGTCATTGGAATTTCATAAGTCAATGCAACTTGATTACCGTGATAGACCATATTTGTTTGCACACCACGTTTTTCAACACATAACGTAATTACATTACCTAAATAGTTTTGTGGAACCAATATATTACATTCAGCAATTGGTTCTCGTAATTCTTGAATATTATTTACTGCTGGAAGTTTAGCTGGACTATCCACGTATATAATTTCATTAGAAGTCGTTAATACTTCATAAACTACTGTTGGCGCTGTCGTGATGAGATCTAGATTATATTCTCGTTCTAGACGCTCTTGTATGATCTCCATATGTAATAAGCCAAGGAAACCACAACGAAAACCAAATCCTAAAGCGCCAGAATTTTCTGGCTCATAAAATAATGATGCGTCATTCAAACTTAATTTGCCCAGAGCATCTCGGAAAGCTTCATAATCATCTGAGCTTGTTGGAAACAAACCAGCATAAACTTGCGGTTTGACTTTTTTAAAACCAGGTAATGGTTTATCTGCTGGCCTTTTAGCTGAAGTTAAAGTATCACCTACTGGCGCACCTAAAATATCTTTGATGGCACAAACCACCCAGCCAACTTCACCACAATTTAAAGTATCTTTATCAACTTGTTTAGGCGTAAAAATACCTAGACGATCGACATTATAAGTCATACCTGTACTCATAACTTTAATTTTATCGCCTTTGTGTAATTCGCCATTTTTAATACGAATTAAAGACACAACCCCTAAATAATTATCAAACCATGAGTCAATAATTAGTGCTTGTAGTGGTGCATTGGAATCCCCTTCCGGTGGAGGAATATCTTTTACTAATTGCTCCAATACATCTGCCACGCCCAGTCCTGTTTTAGCAGAGCAACGAACTGCATTACTTGCATCAATACCTACAATATCTTCAATTTCTTCAGCCACGCGTTCAGGTTCTGCCGCAGGTAAATCAATTTTATTGAGTACTGGAACAACTTCTAAATTCATATCTAAAGCAGTATAACAATTTGCAAGGGTTTGCGCTTCAACTCCTTGGCCAGCATCAACAACTAATAATGCACCTTCACAGGCTGCAAGTGAACGAGAAACTTCATAAGAAAAGTCTACATGTCCAGGGGTATCAATAAAATTCAGCTGATAGGTTTGACCATCATTTGCATGATAATCTAACGTAACACTTTGAGCTTTTATTGTAATACCACGTTCACGTTCCAGATCCATTGAATCAAGAACCTGCGCTTCCATTTCACGATCAGAAAGCCCTCCACAAATTTGGATAATACGATCTGAAAGTGTTGATTTACCATGGTCAATATGAGCAATGATTGAAAAATTGCGGATATTTTTATTCATATCAATAAATTATATTTTATGTTTTAGTTATATACTCTTAATTATCCGAAATGTTATTACAAAAAATAACAGGTTAGATAATCATGAAAAATAGGAAAGGAACATTTTACACATTAATAACCGCAAAGCATAGTGTTATCGAAAGTTTTGCGATTATTTCTCCACAATATTTTGGGCAATACGCTCAATAGTAACTTTAGGCAGATTACCAATAATAATAATATTTTTATTATTAATATTTGTCGAAAATATAGTACGATCGCCTTGCATAATAAGCTGATTTGATTGATTTGATTGATCTGAAGACACATTAACAGTAAATGAAAAAACTCCATCAGAAAACAATTTAGTGGCGATATCAGAATTATAAAAATTAACATTATAAGCAGCAATTTCTTTAAATCCTTTAGGTAACCATGCTAAACGCCAAACTTCAAGTATGTTATTTTGTTTTTCAATTGATAATAAAATAGGATAAGTACGGCTATCTATATATTCTTTGATCGTTTTTGGTTCAAAATTTTCATTTAAATCAACTACTTTTTGTTGGCTAATGATTTCACCACTTTGATCAAGTAGGTCAATTCGAAGAGGTAAAAAATTTTCATCATCAATCCAAATAATATAGCTATAACGATCTTTATCTTTAGCAATGATTTTAACCAATTGGACACTATGATTTGCTGTTCTGGTTTTACCTAACAAAATGAAATCATAAACATCAACTAATTGACTAAAATCATTATAAATAACATCAGGAAAGGCTTCTGTGATGCGTGAGCTAGTAATTGAAAAAGAGGCACTATCCGGTTGAAAATAACTTGTTACACCATTGTGCAAAATGATTTCTTTTGCTGGACCTTCAAGATAAAGTAATTGCGCTTTGATATTATCTTGCTTTTCAGAACCTAAATGAGAATATTCATAAGTGGTAACATATTGATCTTTATCTTGAGAAAGAAAATGAATTTGATATGTGCTGGTTTTGACAGCTTTGTGCATATTATTTAGTAATTGTAACGCTTTTTCGGTATCTTCCGCATAGGAAGTGAAAGTAAACAGCATCAACAGCAAAGTAATGATAAATTTAATACTCTGCTTAAATTTAAATGTATTTAAATAAAATGAACAATTCATAAACAATTAATGAGCATTAAGCCTTTTTTGTAACTCATAATCCTGTACAAGTAATCTAATTTTATCATATTGTCTTTTTTCAAGTAGTTGTTGGTCGTTATGTTGTTGAATACCACCAACTGGAGCAACATTAACACCTACAGGTAGAGTATTGAGTGTTGGAGTACCATTAAAACTGTCTAATTGTCCCTGCTGATGTTGAACACCTGCAATAATTGCCAACGTTACACAAGCTGCCAATCCAACTTGACTAACTTTTCCTACTACATCTTTTATACGATTCCAAAATAAATTTTCAACTTTTGGTATAGTGACTTCTTTTGAGATTGGTTGATCTGGAATTTCAAAATATAGGTTTTCGTCAGAAATAGCTTGAGCAATTTGATTTGAAATATCTAAAGTTAAAGTACTACTGTGCAGCTCACCTCGCATAGCAGATCTTACAATATGATAACGATGCCAACAAGATTGTAAATTTTCATCTTTTGATACAGCATCAATGAAACGATCATCTTTAAACTCACCATCCATAAGTGATGAAAGTTGCTGTTTCTGTTCTGTTTGCATAGTAGATACCTTAATGTTATAACTACTTTAACTTAATTGTTTCAATTAGTTATTAATGGTTTAATCTTTTCATCAATAATATCACGGGCTCTAAAAATACGCGACCTTACTGTTCCAACAGGCGTCCCCATAATTTCAGCAATTTCTTCATAACTCAGTCCATCAATTTCACGCAATGTAATAGCCATTTTTAAATCATCGGGTAATGCTTCAATTGCCTCAAATATTACTTTTCCAACTTCTTTTGAAAGTACTAAGCTTTCTGGATTGTCAATATCCCTTAAAGATTCTGCATTGTCATAACCTTCGGCTTCTGTTGCATCAATGTCCGATGATGGAGGTCGACGACCCTGCGAAATTAAATAATTTTTTGCTGTATTAACTGCTATTCTGTACAACCATGTATAAAATATACTTTCACCTTTAAATAGGCTTAAAGATCGGTAAGCCTTAATAAAAGTTTCTTGCACAATATCCGGAACTTCAGAAGCTGAAACGTAGCGAGAAACCAGATGAGCAAGTTTATTTTGATAACGAACAACAAGCAAATTGAACGCATTTTTATCACCATTTAATACGCGGTCAACTAATACTTGGTCTGTTACTTGCTCCCCCATTAAAGGCCAATCCTCACTATGTTAATAACTGCTTGTGGCCCAAAAATATGCTTACTAACAGTTAGATTATTAAATTAGAAAAAAGTTCCCATTTATTTTAATAGAAATATAAATTTTTTTCATATCAAAAATACCTTTAAAACAATTTCTACAAAAATAATATTACTTTTATCGAACTTTTTATAATATGACGTAATTTACGATCAATGTTAATTCAATAAATAGATCTCTCGCTCACCAACATTATTATAAGTAATTTGATAAAATTGCGGTAAATTGAAATTGACAGAACTACTAGTAGCGAAAGTAAATCTGTCATCCGATAGAACATAAAAATCATTGATGGCTTTAACCATAGTTTCTTTATTGCCATTACAATTGCGATATATTTCTATCTGATTATGTTCATTTAAAATATATAGATCAAATCCTGTGTTGGTGTCTTCAAAAAAGAACTGAATTACACCTTGATACGCTACGCTGTCTATTTCTTTAGGCAGTTCATTCGTTTCATCTAATATATTTAATGGTGTTCCTTGTGCTTTATTATTAGATACTGCACCATAAAAATCAATGGCATTTTCAAATTGATGAAATGAGACACCGAGTCGTTCGAAAAATAGATACCATGATGCACCATCAATTCTTAAAGGTTTTACTTGAGTTAAATTATTTATCGTCGAACTTAATCGAAGTTCAATGCAATCATCCATCAATTTTTTTATTTGCTGTCTAATTTGATTATTTAAACATTGACTATAACAAAATATTTCCATTAAATTCGGTAAATCTGCATCTTTATGCATTCGGTTAAGTAACGCTTTAATAGCTTCAAGAACACATAATTTACCATTAAAATGTAAAACACGAATTTCATTCCATGAATTACGATATAATAAGTCTATCGATCCAACTAAGCTTAATTCATTTTCACCATAATTTAATACATTAGAATTAAATTCATTTTCTAAGTTTAAATTAGCTGTAGGATCGTTTTCGAGATTTAAAATGATGGCTAAATGACGTATTTCACATGGTCCATAAAGCTGTTCTTCGGTTGCTGTTGGAACATTAATAGGAAAATATGCTTTGAGATCTTTAATAAATTTGGTTATTTTAGTCTTATCGCGATCTTCCCCATTATGATAATAAAACTCTGTTGAGTCACAAATCATATTATTAAAATAACACCAACTCACTAATTTTACCAAATACTTACTGTATTCAATATATTGATGACCAATAATGTCATTTAGAAGTGGTTTTTGTTTATACACATACCAACCCGCTCGATTGATTCTATCTTCTTTAACGCAAATAAAAGTAAGCGTGCTTTCTTGTAAATTACTGGAAATATTAAGTTTTAATGTTGTAATTTTACCTGGCAACACTTCAAAAGAAGCATAAAGTTTACGCGTTAATATAGCTAAGTCTTGTGGGCTAATTAATGAATCTAAATTATTACGACGACCAAAATTCAGTAAATTTCGATAACCTGTCATCATAGTCTGTAATAATATTTCATGTATTTCCCGAACTTGTTCAATTTTCCATGTATTGCAAGCATCTAATTTAGCTATGAGCTCTTTACTCCATCCCCATTGTTTGACTAACTCATCTAGAATTTTTCGACGCCATGATGGTAGACAAGTTGGTACTGATAGTTTTTCATTAACTTTTAAATAAAAACACGTTCTAATAAGTTCTAATCGAGCAAAATCTTTAATTTCAATGAGGTAATTTGTTAACCTTTGCAAAAGCATATAATATGAATCTAAATAGCAACCTTGATAAATTTCTGCCTTTTGAATAGAACTACGCATCTCATAAGCGATTGGTTTATTTTCTGGATAAATCCACGAGTAAGCTTCAAGTAATAAAGTTTTCAAAACAGCTTTAAATGGAGAATCAATACTTTTATAGAGTTGCCACAAACTAGCACCAAAATATTCTTCCGCCGATAATCCCGTTAATGGCCCAAAATCGATCCATTCATCACGAATGATAATATTCTGTTCGACTAATGCTTGAACACATTTTTCATAAGTCGGATATTTTGTGTTATTAATAGTTAAATTGCTAGGCACGGCAAACCATAATAATAACTTACCTGCCAATAAGTTAGCCGAACGATAAAATTCTTCTAACAATAATATATGTTGAGCCGAACCACAATTTTCACCAATTAAACATTCATGATGCTTATTAATAAAACGATCGACATCTACTACAAATAAGGTTAACTTAATTCCTAATTCATCTGCCCATTGTTCAATTAGACGGCATTTTTTTTGTAAAGATGATTTTCTGTTGGCAGATAAATTATTTTCAATACAAATCCATATATCCAAATCTGATGTAATTGATTGTCCAATCGAACATGTGCTTCCCATTGAATACAAGGCTGAAATATCAGATTTATCGGTTGTCAGTGGAGTAATGAAATTAAAATCATTTTGCAATTGAGTGGAAACGGTTTCAGAAATTTGATAACAAGCAATACCCTTAGGCATATCTTCATTTAGATAACCTGGAAGGTTGGGATCATGAAAATGAAAAAAAGCCGGCAGAAATGAAAAAACATGTTGAAATTCTTCTGACATAGCATTCAGAGCACGTTCATGCTTCAGTAAAGCAAGATCTTTAAGTTGTTTTTTTATGTTGTTAATATAATATTGCATGGCATTATTCAAGTAAAACACGTGTACTACTAACAAACAATTTCAATCTAACATTTTCTTATTATAACGTAAATAGAATGTTAAATTAAAAAATAAAATAAATATTATGATCACATTAGAAAAAATATCGGATATTTTGAAAACCACCGAACGTCCTAAACAAATCAAAAATAAAGCAGCTGTGTTAATTCCAATTGTCAAAGTAGATAATCAATTACACTTATTATTCCAAATTCGATCTCAGAAACTTAAGTGGCAGCCTGGTGATATTTGTTTTCCGGGTGGTAAAGTTGAAATAGAAGATATAAACCCTGAACAAACTGCGAAAAGAGAAACTTGTGAAGAATTAGGGATTCCAATCAATGAAATTACTATTTTAGGTCAGTTACCAAAATTTATTGCCTCATTAGGAATGGTAATTTATCCGTTTATTGGTAAAATTGATTCTATTAAAAATTTAAAACTAAACATTGATGAAGTTGAAAGCGTTTTTACTGTTCCACTTGATTGGTTTAAAAGAAATCAACCTGTACATGCTACGATGCAAGTTGGACACAAACCAGATAATGATTTTCCTTATAACTTATTACCTAATCGTTCAAAAGACTGGCAAAAAAGATCTGAACATTTAGTTTACTTTTATCAATATAATAATTATATTATTTGGGGTTTAACTGCACAAATAACAAAACAATTTATTAATACTATTCAAAAAGCAATAAAATAAAAAATTAGCTTACTAATTTAAAATATATTTTTACTTTAATTTCTGTTCTTCAGTAATCGTTGTTTTTTAACACAATGTTTCTATAATTTTATCTATTACTATATATTTTTATCAGCTTCGTTAAATCTGAATATTTTAAAATAAACAGCTTTTTTGTTTCTTAGAAAAAACTTTATAACTATAAATTAATTATTAATGTATAGATAAAGACATAAATATCTTAGATTTTGAAGGTATACGTATATCTTTACATTATGTTTATGATGGCAAATTAAATACAGCGTTAAAAATTAACTTTAATTGAAATAATTCAAAAAATGAAGGAAATAATCATGAAACGTTTAAATAAATCATCAATTGCACTTGCTCTTTTATTATCATTACCTGTTGCTAATCTTTATGCAGCTGATGCTTTAACTGCGCAAGAAGCAAAAAACTTAATTCCACTTAAAGAAATTTCTGTAACAGGTAGATATTTACAAGCTGAAAATGCAGCAGATGATATTTCTCAAGCTGCCGATGAAGCTGGTGCTAAGTATTATTATATCAAATCAATTGAAAATGCAATGACTAATAATTCAGCTGATAGTGCCATTGTTTATGCTGATATTTATCAATCCAATCAACCTGTCGCAGTTATAAAAAAAGAAGTTACAAAAAATGGTGTTGTTCTATATCCACGAGCTAAAGCTCTTTATTATCTCCCATTTGAAGTTATCAAATTTAAAGGTAATTACAATAATACTGCTGAAGTAATGAATGATGCGAGTAAATTGGCCGCAGAAAAAAATGCATATGCATTTTATGTTTTCTCTATTGCGCCTTCAGATATCAAAAATCAATCGCAAGAAATTGATGTTGCATTATACAAAAAAGATGCAGTAGTGAGAGATTTTATTGTTTCTAAGGCAATAGAAGGTGAAGATGCTTACGAAATCACAAGCGATGCGTTTAAAACAATGACACCATATAAAACAATCAGTTTCCATGGTTCATTCAACAATACAGCAGAAATCAGCGCTGAAGCTCAAAAATATGCAATTGCCAATGATGCACACTTCTACTATGTTAAAGAAATAACAACAAATTCAGCCAGTACTGCACAAACTGTTTATGTAAATTTATATAAATAGTGAAGTAATTTTTTATATAACTTTCTACGTGAAATATAAACTTAACTACGTGGAAAGTTATATTATCCTCTCCTTACTCTAGTCATAATATTCTTAAATATACATTGTCTTTAAGTGGAAAAGAACATCGATAATCAATATACGATCGACGTATTAGTTGAAGCGACTAAATAACGGAAAAAATGTATGACTAATTTAGTTATGATACTAGGACAAAATTATGAAGAATTGGTAAAATATAAGAAGAAAATCTATGTTTATGGCTGGGGTACCAGGATTCGAACCTGGGCATGGCGGGATCAAAACCCGCTGCCTTACCGCTTGGCTATACCCCAAGAAAAGATAATTATTAAGATTAAATGGTGCGGAAGAAGAGACTTGAACTCATATACCTTACGATAGTAGAACTTAAATCCAGCGCATTTACCAAACTCGTCATATCCGTAGTAAATAATCAATAAAGAGGCATATACTCAAGGATTAAACGGACTAAATCATCTTAAAAAATTATTCAAAAAGTAATGGCTGGGGTACCAGGATTCGAACCTGGGCATGGCGGGATCAAAACCCGCTGCCTTACCGCTTGGCTATACCCCAATAAAGGACAAACTATTAAGATTAAATGGTGCGGGTGAAGGGACTTGAACCCCCACGCCTCACGGCGCCAGAACCTAAATCTGGTGCGTCTACCAATTTCGCCACACCCGCACTGAATACTCCGATAAAAGTACTACCTAATCTTAATGGTGGCTACGACGGGATTCGAACCTGTGACCCCATCATTATGAGTGATGTGCTCTAACCAGCTGAGCTACGTAGCCATCTCATTCGCAACGTCATAACCAACACTGCGAGGCGCATTATGCTTAAGTTCCGGCAAATCGTCAACACTTTTTTTTAGATATTTTGAAAAAAAGCTGTGATCGATTAAGATGCAATCAAATCCGGTTTAATAACAATTCAATTCGCCTTTTTTGTAGTTCAATTTGAATGTCTTTACCAATAAATCCATCCGAAATAATTTTTTGCACATTAACGCTATTAGCTAGTTTATAAGCATTTTCTAAATATTGTGCTTGTGGATAAGATTCTGTTTTAGCCAATGCTTCGCTAGCCAAAACTAATTGATAAAGGTGTTGTGGATTACGCCATACATCAATCCTATTTAGCAAACAAATAATTTGCTCGGCAGTCAATGTTTTTACACACTGGACATCTTTATAGTATTGATTAACCATTATAGCAAGCTTAGTATAGTTATTGGGTGATTTCATTTTATTGCATAATTGTTCAACTGAAAGCATACTTGGTAATTGCGAACATAAAACACTAAAACGAATAGTTAAATCGTGAGTTAATGAAACAGAACGTTTTAGAGCATCGATGACAGTATCAGATAAAGATAACAATGGAAACAATATAGCAAGTGCACCACATTGTTCCAAAACTTTAAAGTAGATTTGAGGATCTGTAGTAGATAAGGCTTTTTCAGTCTCTTTCCAGACACGTTCTGAAGTAAGATAACTAATTTCTCCAGCTAACACCATATCTTTCATCAGATTCATTGTTTCGCTTGCAACAACAAAACCTAATTGGTGATAGCGTGCAGCGAAACGCGCTACTCGCAAAATTCGTAAAGGATCTTCACGGAAGGCGGGAGATACATGACGTAACAACTTACGTTTGATATCATCAACGCCATGGTAAGGGTCAATAATATTACCTTCTTCATCCATAGCAATTGCATTGATGGTAAGATCTCGTCGGATAAGATCTTGTTCTAAAGTAATATCTTTACTAAAATCACAAATAAATCCAGAATAGCCATTACCTGCTTTGCGTTCTGTCCTCGCTAATGCATATTCTTCTTTTGTAACCGGATGCAAAAATACAGGAAAATCTTTACCAACCTGTTGATAGCCTAAAGATAATAATTCTTCCGGTGTCGCTCCAACAACAACCCAATCACGGTCTACACTCAGTAATCCTAATAATCTATCACGAACACACCCACCAACTAAATAAATTTGAGACATTTAACGCATCCAACGATCTTTTTTACGACGAGGCATTATAAATGGTAAAATTAGACCTAATATAAGACCACCACCAGCAACAAGACCGCCATAAGTGAACCAGGTAAGAATAAGATCAACTCGTTTATCATCAACTTGATTTAACATTGAGTCTATCTGAGTTTTCTGCTGTTTGACTTTTTTTTCAAGATCGGCATTTTTATTTTGAAGAGTTTCAATTAATTTTTCCGCAGATTGCAATTTTTGCTCATATTCATTCACTATGATTCGTTGATGTTCATCAACATTATTCACTTTGTCTTGATATTCAGCTAATTTTGCTTCTAATTCGGGAAGGCGTTCTCGATAACTTGGCTCATCATTAAGTTTATTGCTCTCAATCCACGCTATTTTGCCATTATTAATTTGAACTCTTGTGTATTTTCCATCGTCACTTTTTTCAAGAAAAGTCACTTTTTGACCAGCTTTAACTGATCCAGAAAAACCATAATTAGCACTAGGACCACGGCGTAAGTAGATATCCATGTCTTCTGTCACGTATTTATCTGCAGCAATAGCACTAAAAACAAAACCAAGAAAAGAAATTATAATAATATTATGTTTTTTCATCATATTTAATTCAATCCATCCGTTTTTTAACCATGATAACATAAAAAATAAACTTTTCGCACATTCATTTCACAATATATGTCTTGAAAAAAAAGCCATCAACACAAAAAATGAAATCGATTACATTTTTTATGAGATCTTAATCACAAAATAAAAAATTAATCATTTAACTTTAATAGAAATAAAATTATTTTGACAGATAAAGAACATAAATTTTGGAGTCATCATGAACTATCGTCTTAAAAATAACCATATAGATGTCCTATTTCGAACAACACCTTATGCTGAACTTAGCTATTTTGGTAAGCGATTACAAAACATTCAACTTGAACAACTGGAAATATTAACTCCTGCTGTTCCTAACGCTCGTATTGATGTTGACGTTCCTTTTACTCTATGTCCTGAAGAAGGTTTGGGTAATTTTAGTACACCGGGACTTGAAGGCCATCGCAATAATAAAGATTGGTCTCCTGTTTTTATCACCAAAGAAGTAATTCAAAAAGAAAATGAAATTACCATTATAAGTGAAGATAATATTGCTAACCTACGTTTCATCAGCCATTTTATTTTAGATAACAGCGGCGTATTACAATGCCAAAATAGTTTAATTAATTTAGATGATGAGCCTTATCAGGTCAATCGTTTATCAATCACTCTCCCCTTACCTGAGAGAGCGCAAGAGTTAATGGCCTTTAGTGGACGTTGGATTAAGGAGTTTTACCCTCATCGTATAAAAATCGAACACTGTGGGTATTTGCAGGAAAACCGTCGTGGACGCACTTCGCATGAATATTTTCCGGGTATGGTAGCTGGCACCGAAGGTTTTAAAGAACAATCTGGTGAAGTATGGGGTATTCATTTAGGTTGGAGTGGAAACCATCGAATCCAAGTAGCCGTAAAAAGTAATGGTAAACGTTTCATACAAGCTGAAGCCTTATATATGGCAGGTGAAATAACATTAGCTACAAACGAATCGATTTCAACACCATGGTTATATGCAACTTATAGTGATCAAGGCTTGAATCAGATGAGTCAGCATTTTCATGAGTTTTTACGTGGTAACATTATTAAATTTAGCCAAAATAAACCTCGTCCAGTCCATCTTAATACTTGGGAAGGCATCTTTTTTGATCATAATCCAGATTATATTATGCAAATGGCGTCCAAAGCTGCACATATGGGGGTTGAACGATTTATTATTGATGATGGCTGGTTTGGTAAACGTGACGATGATTATCAAGCATTGGGAGATTGGTATTTGGATAAACGGAAATATCCAAACGGATTAGAGCCCGTAATTAAACATGTTAAAGATCTGGGCATGGAATTTGGTATTTGGGTTGAACCTGAGATGATTAATAAAAATTCTGATCTTTATCGTGCTCATCCTGATTGGCTACTTGAACTGAAAGGTTATAATCAGCCTGAAGGTCGTCATCAATATTTACTCGATTTACAGAATCCAGCGGTTTTTGAATATTTGCTTGAAAGATTGACTTGGTTGCTTGGAAGCTATGACATTGACTATATAAAATGGGATATGAATCGTGAAATAGTGCAAGCAGGTCATAATGGTAATCCAGCGATTGTTGGACAGACCGAAGCGTTATATCGTTTAATTGATATTTTACAAGAAAAATTCCCTCATGTTGAAATTGAGTCTTGTTCATCTGGCGGAGGACGTATCGATTATGAAATATTAAAACGTACTCAACGTTTCTGGACATCGGACTCTAACGATGCATTAGACCGCCAAATCATTCAACGTGGCATGAGTTACTTCTTCCCTCCTGAGGTCATGGGCGCTCATATTGGTGGTGCTTTATGTCATACTACATTTCGCGAGTTACATATGAATTTACGAGGTTTAACTGCCCTATTTGGACATATGGGCGTTGAACTTGATCCTGTTAAAGAATCTGAAAAGGAACAAAAAGAATTTGCTCATTATATTAATTTACACAAACAATTGCGTCCATTATTACATAGCGGTAATAGTGTGCGTTTGGATGTTGATGATCCCAATGCAATGCAAAGTTATGGTGTTGTAAGCAAAGATAAAAAAGAAGCTGCTTTCATTATTGCTCAATTGACATTACCAACCTATGCATTGAGTGGCAATTTACGATTGACGGGTTTGTCAGCTGATAAACAATATCATATAGAAATTCTTGATATGCCAGATAATATTGATCCAAAAATCAGTGGTCATGTGATGAAAATATTACCTATGTGGATGCAAACGAAAACAACAGTTTCTGGCGATTGGTTAATGAATATAGGATTACCATTACCCGTGCTCGATCCTGCAACGGCTATGCTGATAAAAATCACATCCAAATAAATCAAAAAAAACACAAAAAAACTATATTATTTAACAAAAAATGGGGATGAAAGTATTCATTCCCTTTAATAACATGTTAAATTTGAAATGGTTCGGCAAATAATACAATGATTGGCAAATAAAAATTTTTCTATTATTATAAGGTTTTATCTCATATGTTCAGTACCAAACAGACTGAATTAGTTAGAAGATATAAAAATATTTCAAGTATCGGTTCCCTCCCCCCTTTGCGAACCACTTTTGCTTTAATCGTCGGTAAACTACAATATTTTATATGGATAAACTTTAAGTAATATGGATATAAATTTTAAGTAGTAATATCAAATTAAAAGGAAGTTTTATGGTGACAATAAAAGACGTTGCACAATTAGCCAATGTTTCAGTTGCAACAGTATCTCGTGTTATCAATAATGCAAACAATGTTAGCAATAATAAGCGTGAGATTGTTAAAACTGCTATGGAAAAATTGAATTATTATCCAGATGCAAATGCTCGTGCTTTATCTCAACAAAATTCAAAAACCATTGGTATTATTGTCGCAGACGTTTCGGATCCTTTTTTTGGTGCTATGGTCAGTGCGGTTGAAAAAGTAGCTTATCGAACAGGGCATTTTTTATTGATAGGTAATGGTTATCACAATGAAAAAAAAGAATATAATGCTATTACCCAATTAATTGAGCATCGCTGTTCTTCGTTAGTGGTTCATGCAAAAATGCTTTCCGATAGTACCTTAATAAGATTGATGCAACAAGTTCCAGGAATGGTATTAATTAATCGTATAATAAAAGGTTTTGAAAAACGTTGCATTGCACTTGATGACCGCTATGGTTCTTACTTAGCTGTAAAACATCTAATTCAAAATGGTCATACCAACATTGGTTATTTATGTTCAAATCATGACATATCAGATTCATCCGACCGCTTACAAGGATATAAAGATGCGCTTTTAGAATATGATATTGACATCAATGATAACTTGATTGCTATTTCCTCACCAAATGAAATAGGCGGTGAACAAGCTATGATGTCCCTTTTAGAGCGCAATCGTCAAATTACGGCCATTGCCTGCTATAATGACTCAATGGCAGCAGGTGCTATTTCTGTGTTATATGATAATGATATAAAAATTCCATCAGATATTTCTATAATTGGTTTTGACGATTTATTACTTGCTCGGTATTTACATCCCAAATTGACAACTATCCGGTACCCATTGCAAACTATGGCTGAGCAAGCTGCTGAACTGGCATTATGTTTAGCAAAAAAAGAAATTCCACCCGCCAATTTAATTAATGTTTTTACTCCAACTTTAACCAAACGATATTCTGTTAACAAAATTAAATAATGGTATTGGATAATAAAAAATGTCGAAAATACTATAGATTAAGTGTTTTCGACATTTAACTATTTTTTAGAAACTATTATTTAAAACCAAACTTCAGTTTGCACACCAAAGCTAATTTGATTATCCTTACCATTAAAGTCAAATTTACTAATTTCATTTTGCAATGACTCTATATATGAAACATAGAAACGTATATCAGGTCTTGATGTTAAAATACTTTTACCAACTTTAAATGAGTGGAAAAGCGTTGTTTTAAAACCCTCTTCATTATAGTTTTTACCTTTGACTTTATTTTTTTGTTGAAAATAACCTAATTCAATGCCACTTTGATTATAATTATCCCATATATAAGCAGGTCTTATTGCTGATTTAAAACTCGAAAAATCCGTATGAGCCAAATTAAGATCATATGAGTAAACATCTGTTCCTGTCGTCATCGCAATTGCATGAGCCATAATAACTTTATCGGCTAGATAAGCTTCACCTTCAGATACCAATCGATAAGCTTTTCCTCCTGTGTGAGTACCGATGTAATCATTATCAGCATTAGCTGCAAATTCAGGATTATTCGTATTAATATTAGCCAATTGTGAAGCAACAGAATTGGTTGCTATTTGTAAAGTCCATTGATTAAATCCACCAAAGAAATTATTTTGCCTTAAAACAAAACTTCCCAGCCAAGCATTTTTTACACTCACACTATCTTGAATTTTGGATTTATTGGGTGCAGAATAACGTCCGTTAACGGCAAAAATTGCATCTTGCCATAAAGGAATATCTCGATAGCGAAATTCAACTTCATTCAAATCGACTTCTTCTCGTTTCGTTACGGTTTGTACTCCAGTATTACCACCATTTATAATTTTAACTTGTTTAACATTGACATCTGCTCTCACAAGCGCTAAATCAAGTTTCCCCACTCCAATTCCAAGATCCTCGATACCTATACCCCCCCCCGCCGGTGTTTTTTGTGTTTTCCAATCTAACATTTGGATTTCATTATAAGGAAGTGAATGTTTTCCTACCCATAAATTTGCATTAGGAAATCCAGGTACAAAACCTTTGGTAGATAAGTAAATATCTGAAAACTGCATAATATTGTCATCTTGAGTATTAAATAAACCAGCAGCTTTATTAGTTGCTACATTACCATCAATCATAACAATGGCATCAACTCTATGACTATCTTCATCATAAACTTTTTGTTTAAAAACAAGATCGTACCAACCTCCATATTCATTACCAAACCTACCTAATGCACCTTCAGCATAATTTTTTGGTTTACCATTTTGGGAAGTAGACCAACCACCACGAAAATAACCATTAAATGAAAAACCGATTTCGTCTTTGATGAAATCTTTAAATTCTGACAGAGTAAAAGCATTTTTTAGTGGTTTTATTTGTGATGTTATATCTGCATTATCACTTGGCTTGATATCATTAACTATAACGATTTGATTATTGGATGCCTGATTTTGTTGAACAACAGATTTAGAATTAATGTGGGTTTGAATTTGGGTTTGTTTTAATACTGGGGTTTGAGTTGAAAATTGAGTTGAAGTTTTAACTAAAGCACTACTTTGTTTTTTCAATACTTTTTGCTGATTGTTAATTACAATCTGTTGTTGTTGAATATTCTTATTTAATTGTGCTAGCTGTTTATTCGATTCAATCACTTGTTTTTTTAAATCTATGGATTCTTGAGAAAGTGCTAATAATTTTTGTTCTAATATAGATATTCTTGCTTCTAACTCTTCTTGAGTAGCAGCAAAAGAGTGTTGTACTGAGCACAAGCCAAGTAAAGTAATTAAAACAATTCTTTTAGGTTTGACGTTAAATACAGCTTTAGTTAAATATTTCATTTTTCCTACTCATTATTGTATAGAGATTAAAGAAGCCTCATAAACTTGAGACAAAAAAAAACCTAAAAAATAGCAATAACTATTTTTTAGGTTTTGCCCATAATATTACGGTAGCAATCCAATGCTTAATAAATAAGCTTATTTAATATAACGAATAAAATTGATTATTAACAATATAAATCTACACAATGTGATATATATCACATTAAAATTGCATTTATTATTCAATTTCCTTTTTTAAACTAATCAAAAAATATTAATGTAATCGATTACACAAAGTGTTAACTTGATCACTTAAATAAAATAAAAACGATTTATAATAAATATTAAAGAGCCAGATTAATAAATGAAATAGTAAATAATTGATAAGTTGAACAAAAAGGAGAAAATAATGAATCTTTGTTTCAGTGAAATTATCAATCGATCGGATTGGAATAATTTATCTATTTTAAGTGTTAATCGACTTGATACCCATCCCAAATTTAATAGTTGGAGAGATAAACAACACGCTAAAAATAATAGTGATTCAGATGCAATATTATCACTCAATGGTGATTGGTTTTTTAGTTATTTTAATACTCCAAAACAAGTACCTGAATCATGGTTGGAAAAAGAACTTGATAATACCACTATTCCTGTTCCATCAAATTGGCAATTTTATGGTTATGATGCGCCAGTTTATACAAATATTCGTTATCCTTTTCCTTATAATCCTCCTTTTGTTCCTGAAGATAACCCCACTGGCTGCTATTCTCGCTATTTCAAAATTGATAAGAAATGGTTAAATCACGGAAATACAAGAATTATATTTGATGGTGTCAGCGCAGCATTTCATCTTTGGTGTAATGGTAAATGGGTTGGCTATTCACAAGATAGTCGCATTGCTGCAGAATTTGACTTGACTCCTTTTTTAAAAAATGGTGAAAACCGAATTGCTGTATTAGTTTTAAAATGGTGTGATGGTAGTTATTTAGAAGATCAAGATATGTGGCGTTTGAGCGGCATTTTCCGTAGTGTTTCATTACTTAACAAGCCAAAAGCACATTTAAGTGATATTCATATTAAAACGGCACTTGATGCTTGCTATCAAAATGCCACATTAACATTACAAGTTGACGTAAAATATCAAAGCGAGACGGATAGGCTAGATGTTGGCATTGAATTATGGCAAAAAGATAAACTTATCGTTGAACAAACACAACCAATCGGAACACCTTTTATTGATGAAAAAGGTGGATACAATGACCGAATGACATGCAATATTCCCATCACTAAACCACAATTATGGAGCGCCGAAACTCCAAATCTTTACCGAATCGTTGTTAGTTTAAATCATAATAAATCTGGCTTAATTGAATCAGAAGCTTATAACATCGGTTTTCGAACTGTTGAAATCAAATATGGTCAGCTCTGTTTGAATGGTAAACCCCTTCTTATTAAAGGGACTAATCGTCACGAATTCTATCCTGACCTAGGGTATGCTGTTACTAAACAAGCCATGTTGGATGATATTAAATTAATTAAACAACATAACTTTAATGCTGTACGTTGCAGCCATTATCCAAACGATCCGCGTTGGTATGAACTTTGTGATCAATACGGTCTATATTTAGTTGATGAAGCCAACATTGAATCACACGGCATGTTCCCTATGTCTCGTTTGTCGGACGATCCTCGTTGGTTAGCGGCTTATAGTGAAAGAGTCACCCGAATGGTACAACGCGATCGTAATCATGCAGCTGTAATTATTTGGTCATTAGGAAATGAATCTGGACATGGTGCAAATCATGATGCACTATATACATGGATAAAAAGCTATGATCCTACTCGCCCAGTACAATATGAAGGTGGAGGTGCCAATACCAAAGCCACTGATATTATTTGCCCTATGTATGCCCGTGTTGAACAAGATCAACCTCATCCTAATGTTCCCAAATGGGCGATAAAAAAATGGATATCCATGCCAGACGAAAACAGGCCTCTCATTTTATGTGAATATGCTCATGCAATGGGAAATAGTTTAGGGGCATTCTATAAATATTGGCAAGCCTTTAGACAATATCCCCGTCTACAAGGTGGATTTATTTGGGAATGGGCCGATCATGGTATTCGTTGCCATACCAAATATGGCAAAAGTTATTGGGCCTATGGTGGTGATTTCGGTGAAGCGTATCATGATAGGCAATTTTGTTTAGATGGTTTGGTTTTTCCTGACCGCATACCGCATCCAAGCTTAATTGAAGCTAAAAAAGTACAACAACCATTTCAATTTAAACTTGTTAGCCAAAAACCATTAGTTATCGAAGTGAAAAGTGAATATCTATTTCATACTACAGACAATGAAACATTGGAATGGGAATTACTGATAGATGGCAAAAAGCAACAAAGTGGTAAAGTTAAACTCAGAATATCACCTAACAATATCATTAATCTCAAACTTATTGAAGACATTGGTAATAATTTTGAAGGTGAAGACTTACACTTATCACTTAAAGTCATTCAAAATAGAGCTACCAAATGGTCGCCAGCAAAACATATCGTAGCTTGGGAACAATTTAAATTGACCAACAGTTTTATTCCACAATTGGCATTTAGCAAAAATAAAAAATTACTAAAATTAACTGAAAATAATAATGCTTTTAATATCAATTGGAAAAATCAAAGTTGGCAAATCAGCAAAAAAACGGGACAATTAAGCCAATGGGTTAAAAACAAGAAACCATTACTGGCCAGTGCACTTACTGATCAGTTTATTCGTGCACCAATTGATAATGATATTGGTATTAGCGGTGATTTCAACAGTAATAATAACCCTTATGCCTGGATTGAACAGTGGAAGGCAGCGGGTTATTTTGATCTAAGCCACCAATGTTTGGCAATCAAAGCATCACAATCCAGTGATTATGTTATCATTGAAGCCCTACACAACTACTCAGTGAAAAAACGCAAAGTCATTCAAAGTAAGTGGTTATATCAGTTTGATCAAGATGGTAAGTTAACTATCTCAGTTGAAGTAGATATTGCCAATGACATGCCTGCTCCCGCTCGTATTGGTTTGATGTATCAATTGAAAGAGATACCAGAACAGGTAAACTGGCTAGGATTAGGACCTCATGAAAATTATCCTGACCGAAAGACCTCTGCTATTTTTGGTGATTGGTCATTACCATTTGCAGAACTTTATACGCCTTACATTTATCCCTGTGAAAACGGCTTACGTTGCGATGTTAAACAATTAACTGTTAATGACATGACGATAATGGGTCATCAATTTAAATTTAACATCAACCAATATGGAACTAAACAGTTGATGGAAAAAAAACATCGTCATTTATTAGAGCCTCAAACATGCGCCTATGTCAGTATAGATGCTTATCATATGGGCATTGGTGGAGATGATTCATGGACACCTAGTGTACATCCAGAATTTTTACTAACAGATAAACATTATCGCTATCAATTGATTTTTACATGTTAATAAACGAAGATTGTACGACTAAAGTTAGGCACAGTTTATTTGTGCCTAAATTTTAGATAATTAAAAGGTTAATATTTCTTCACCTTCAAATAATTGATCGAGTTTTTCAATAAACTCTTGCTTAGGTTGATGATAAAAAATGCCATTATCAGGCATACCCCGTAAAAAGAGATAATATACCCCACCAAAATGAGTTTGAAATTGATAATTGGATAGTCTACTTCGCAAAAATCGATGCAATGCTAAACTATAAAGTTGATATTGTAGATCATAACGATGTTCTTCCATCACTTTTTTCAGTGCACGTTGCCCATAATAATCAATATTATCACCTAACCAATTTGACTTATAATCGACCAAATAATATTTTCCTTTAAATTCAAAGATTAAATCAATAAATCCTTTCAACATACCTTGAACCGTATCAAAGGATAATTCAGAACGCGATTGAGACAAATCATCATATTTTTTACACAAAGAATCCAATTGTTGGCAAGTTACAGATTGACGTATAGGTAAATAAAATTGTAACTCGTTTATGCATCTACCCATCAATATTTTTGATAAGTTTAACCCAGGTAGACCAAGGTCAGTCGCCAATACTTGCCTCATCCAATTGGCAATCGTGTTATTCCAATTAGAATTAAGATTAAGCTTTTTCACCATTTGTGCACATAATTCATCAATATTATCGGGTGAGATCTGTTCCATAATGCTGTGCATTAATGTACCTACATATGCCCCTTTAGGGAAATGGTGAATGTTGTAATTTGATATTATTGCCTCTTTACTATCCGATTCTGGTTGCGACTCATCCCAATCATTGATGATATCAAGATGATAAGTTAAGACACCTTCATCATGGCGTTGCAATTCAGTATAACTGGTCACTCGCCAACAGTTTGAAAGCTTACGCTTAAAAACGTTAGCGGATAATGTTGGAGCGGATAACATAGGTGGCACATAACGTTGCCCGTCAATTGGCAATTGAACATCAATTAAGTTTGCCAAACTACTAATAGCTCTTAAGTCATTTTTCAAAAGATGATTAATGGCTGTCTGGTTTTTTTTCAAAGAAGCAAGACCGATGCTGCAATGATAAACTGATCGCGTCATGGCAACATATAATAAACGTAAATCCTCGGCAAGGCGTTCATCTTCAATTTGTTGCTTAATTTCATCCGTTAATAACCATGCATAACTTAGTTTATAATCATTATCTTTATCATGATAAAATTGATTGTTAGATGATCGATACATTGAAATAAATGGTAACCAAACAATTGGAAATTCCAAACCTTTTGATTTATGTATCGTTATGATTTTAACTAGGTTATCATCACTTTCGAGACGCTGTTCGTGATTTTCTATATTAAGGTCAGGATTCACTATTTGTTTGGTCAACCAACGTACTAAAGCATGTGGGCTGTCTAATTCATCTGCAGCTTCTTGAAGCAATTCGCCTAAGTGCATTAGATTAGTTAAAGTACGCTCCCCATCTTGACGTGCCAAAATATTTTCAGCTAAATGACGTCTTTTCATCATACGGCGTAACATCACTAATACACCATAGTATAACCAAATCACTTGGTATTGTTTAAACTCTTCAACCAAACTTTCCCATTTATCCTGATCCTCTGTAATTTGCTCAAGTTCAGTCATTGTTTGACCAAATAATGATGTCATTAAGGCTAACCGTAGTGTTGATTCATTCTCTGGCATTAATACTGCTTGCAACAAACAAAGTACATCTTTTGCCTCACTTGATGAAAAAACACTATTATGATTTGATAGGTAGACACTTTTAACACCAGAAACGGCTAATTTCTGTTGAATAATTTCAGCTTCACGTCCGGTCCGCACTAAAATAGCAATATCAGAGGTCATCACCGGACGTTGTTCATGATTATCACTTAATACTGAAGAATTTGATAATAAACTTACTATTTGTTGAGCACAGCAGCTTGCCATGTATTGTTGATAATCCGCATTTGTTGAAACACTTTCAGGCAATAGATAAGCAGTTAATGCTGACACTTCTTTTTTATTGATTAATAATGATCTTTTCCGATTTCTTTCTGCTGCTTGCATTGGTAAAAAAGGAATTTCATCAAATACAAACGGTTTATCGTGATTGGCAAATAGTTGATTAACTGCATTCACCATTGAAGCTGAAGAACGTTGGTTTACATCCATCGTATAATGATTTTCACCTGTCGATCGCTTAGCTTCTAAATAAGTGAAAATATCAGCACCACGAAAACTATATATAGCTTGCTTTGGATCACCAATAAATAACAGACCGCAATCAGAATGCTGGCTATCGTAAATACGATTGAATATTTGATACTGTAATGGGTCGGTATCTTGGAATTCATCAATTAAGGCTACACAATATTGTGAAGCAATACTTTGCGCTAGTCGTTTACCATTTTTTACATACAAAGCACGATTAAGTTGCCAAATCAGGTCATCAAAACTTATAGCACCCTGTTTGAGTTTTTCTTTATAGATGCCTTTTTGGATAACACCGACAATATCCATTAAAATTTGGCTGCGTAAATTAAGTGGTTGTTGATAAAGTAACTCAATTTTTGCAAAAATACAGTGATAAGGAGCCTTCTTGCCATCTTTAGTTTTTTCGATTAATACGGATTGGCAAAATCTTTCAAGTTCATTGGGTAATTCAAACGTCTGGGTTGGTTGATTGGCCCATGTGGTGACTTTGTTTATCCAATTAGGTAAGTTACGGCTACTATAAGATTGTTTACTAATGCCTGATTGGGTAATAATCTCGGTTAATTCGTTAACCGCAGCTAACCATGATCGTTTTACTTCTTCAATCTGGTTAAAGTTATTCTGGTAAAATGTGTTAATCATATCGCTGATATCAGGATCAGCCTCATTATTGTTTTTTAATTCTAAAGTTAAATACGGCTTAATGTCTTTTAATAATGTGGCAGGATCTTGCCAAGTGCCGATGACTAAGTAAGCAAGAGATTTATCAAGTGGCGTAAAGTAATGACGCCAAAAGTCTTGTGCTACACGTAATTGCAGTTGATATTCATCAGCCATGAGTGTTTGTTCAAATAACACTCCTGATTCAAAAGCATGACTGGTTAATATACGTTGACAAAAACTATGAATAGTATAAATAGCGGCATCGTCCATTGATTGTTGAGCATCAGTAAGTTTTTGCACCGCAAACTTGCGATCATCGATTATTTCAATCAGTTTTTGATAAATAGGATCTTGATGATATCCCTGAAGTAAACCAAGCCTTAATTCTTGAATATTTTGTCGAATACGTGAACGTAATTCTTGCGTTGCCGCCTTAGTAAAAGTTACAACTAGGATTTGATTAACGTCAAGTGGCTTTGGATAACTATTTTGACCAATACCAAGTAATAACCTTAGATAAATAAAAGCGAGTGAATAAGTTTTACCTGTTCCGGCCGATGCTTCAATTAAGCTTCGACCGGTTAAAGGTAGATCAAAAAGATTAAGTTTTTTTACTGAACTTGCTGAAACCATTCAAGCTTTCCTACAGCATCTAATGTTAGCTCAATACAAGCAATAGCAGCAGTTGGAAACATAGGAGGTGGGACCTGCGGACAAAGTTCATTAACAACATATCCCACTAATGGCAGATGCGATACAATAATAACATTTGTTAAACCATTAGATAACAATACTCTAATTAAATCAACGATATGTGATGAGCTACCACTGGGTACTAAGCATTTTTCAGTTTCGACCTTTGTCACGTGGACATAAGTTGATAATCCGGACAATGTTTGCTGAGCACGTAAATAAGGACTCACTAAGGCTAAATCGAAGTTAAAATTTTGTTCTTTAAGCCATATACCAACTTTTTTAGACTGTTCAATACCATAATCAGTCAGAGTGCGACTTGAATCAGATGAAGCAGAAAATCCTGCTTCACCGTGTCTCATAATACAAACTTTCATTAATCTATTATTAACGTAATTTTAATTGGAAGATCATGCATTCTGCACCACAGCAAAAAGTAAATGTTGCTGATAATTTAAAACCATCATCAACTTTCTCAATATTACTGTTAATTTCACAAGGTTCTGTTTCAACAGTTTTTGCAGCTTGGGTCAATGATGCCAATTTAGCTTGTGCTTCTGATTCTGTTGCAAAGACATGTTCGTACTCAGCGCTGCAATTGTCATTATCAATAATTGTACCAACATCTACACAACAACACGCTGGAGTTTCGTTCGCTTTACATTTGTTTAAAGAATCTGTCATGCTATACCTCTGTTTACCGATTGATTTCGTTAATAGTATACTCTTAATCATAACTTAGGGCAAAATGTAAAAATTTTTATCACAACTGAAATTTTTGGCATATATTAAAACTTTATTTTTATTTTTCTCAATTAATTAAATAATATGATGCAACAAAATAATTACGTCCGAAAAATGGCAATCTTAGTTGCCGCAACGTTCTTTATGGAAAATCTAGACGCTACGGTGATCACTACTGCAATACCTGCAATGGCAAAATCATTTTTAACGAATCCTCAAGACTTATCTATTGGTATTAGTGCCTATATGCTCGCGCTTACGATTGGTTTACCCGCAAGTGGCTGGATAGCAAATCGTTTTACAGCCTATCGAATCTTTTCTATTTCGATTGTATTATTCATGTTGGCGTCAATATTGTGTGCTTTATCGACTAATTTAACTATGTTTACTATCGCAAGATTAATACAAGGTTTAGGTGGATCTTTAATGGTACCTGTAGGCAGAACCGTTGTATTAAGCCGAACTGAAAAACAGCATTTAGTTAGTACCATTTCGATTCTAGTTTGGCCAGGATTAATTGCACCACTGATTGGGCCAATTATTGGTGGATTCTTTGCTCAATATCTTACTTGGCACTGGATATTTTTTCTTAATATTCCATTAGGCTTTATTGCTCTATTTTTCGCCCATCGACTTTTACCGAAAGATCGACCTGAAAAGCGTTCATTTGATAGTGTTGGATTTATCGCCTGTGGATTAGGTCTATTACTGTTTGTTTATGGGCTTGAAATGATTTCTCACTCAAATAGTCGTCTTTGGCTTGCTCTCGGCAGTTCCTCTGCCGGTAGTTTAGTCTTAATCTTTGCCTATTATCATCTCACGCATACTCAATACCCATTAATCAGTCTGTACGCTTTTTCAAAACGCACATTTAAAATGACTTTTTTGGGCGGATCATTAACACGAATTAGCTTAAACACCGCACCATTTATTTTACCACTGATGTTCCAAGTCGGTTTTGGATGGTCGCCATTAACTACCGGTTCATTACTGCTTTCACTATTTGCGGGTAATATCATCCTCAAAACCGTTAATACCCCTTTAATTCACAAGTTTGGATTTCGTAAAATTCTTATCGTTAATGGTCTATTACTTTCATTCAGTTTTGTATTGTGTGCCTTTTTCACTTCAGAAACACCAATCATCTGGATTATATTGGTGCTATTTTTTTCTGGTGGTGCACGTTCTATCCAATTTACCACGATCACAACACTTAGTTTTTCTGAAATTGATAAAAACGAAATACAAAGCGCCAATATATTATCAACCATTATTCAACAATTGAATAACGTACTTGGTATTGTTTTAAGTGCATTATTCCTTTTTATTGCTTCCAGCTATAATGAACATAGTCAAACAGGTTTAATGGTTGAAGATTTTCGACTAGCCTTGTTTATGGTAGTAGGAATGACTTTAATGGCGATGATTGACTTTATCACCTTACCAAAAGGTGCAGGCAATAATCTAAAAGAAAAACAATAAAAAACCTCTACCATATGGCAGAGGTTTACAAGCATCAAAACACAATGTATTAAAATTTAGGTGCTGCTGGACGACCACGTTTTTTAGTGAAATTTTTGCTGTCGCCTATATCAGATTTTGTGCTTTTGCGACCACGCTTAGTTTCCGTAGCTTTGCCACTAATAAGGCTCATCTTCATTGGTTGATTAAGCACTCTTACTTTTTCAAAATGATTTAAGATATCTTTAGGCATACCTTTTGGTAGTTCAACAGTTGAATAAGTTTCATAAAGTTTAATATTACCAATATATCGACTACTAATATCTGCTTCATTCGCAATTGCACCAACAATATGACGTACTTCAACACCGTTTTCTTTACCCACTTCTATACGGTACATATCCATTTCACCCACATCACGGCGTTCACGACGTTTTGGTGTTTCACGATTATCCCCACGCAAACGACGTTCACCACCACGACTATCTCGATCGCGCAATTCACGTGATGGTTTGAATACTGGATCTGGAGGTAAAATTAATGGACGCTCACCTTGAGCTAACCTTAATAAAGCAGTCGCAATGGTTTCAAGATCTGCCCCACTGTCAGCTTGTATTTGTGATAACAAAATTTGATACTGTTGTAAATCGCTACTATCAAGTTGTTTTTGAACTTGCTCAGTAAACTTCGCTAAACGACGTGCTTCAAGTAGCTCTTTTGAAGGTAATCCCACTTCAGGAATTGGTTTTTTAATTGTTTGCTCAATATTTTTAAGCAAACGACGTTCACGACTATCAACAAATAAAATTGCACGACCAGCACGTCCTGCTCGCCCTGTTCGCCCAATACGATGAACATAAGACTCTGAATCTAAAGTAATATCATAGTTGATAACTAAGCTAATACGCTCAACATCTAAACCACGAGCGGCAACATCGGTTGCAATCAAAATATCTAAACGACCATTACGTAATCGATCTAAAGTTTGTTCACGTAACTGTTGTGTCATATCACCATTTAAAGCCGCACAACTGTAACCATGTTTTTCAAGTACTTCGGCCACATCCAATGTCGCTGATTTTGTGCGAACAAAAATAATCGCAGCATCAAAATCTTCAGCTTCCAAAAAGCGAACAATTGCTTCATTTTTTCTCATACCACGAACAAGCCAATAGCTCTGATCGATATCTGGTGCAGTTTGGTTAGTCCCTTTGATTTGTACCTCTTTAGGGTTATGCATAAATCGTTTAGTAATACGGCGGATTGGCGCTGGCATTGTTGCTGAAAATAGTGCTGTTTGATGATCTTCAGGAATCGTCGCCATGATGCTCTCAACATCATCAATAAAACCCATTCGTAGCATTTCATCAGCTTCATCAAGCACTAATCCTTTAAGATTAGAAAGATCTAATGTTTTACGATTTAAATGATCAAGTAAACGTCCTGGTGTACCAACCACAATTTGAGGGCCTTGCTTTAACGCTTTTAATTGAACGTCATAACGTTGACCACCATATAATGCTAATACTTTGATCCCTTTCATATATTTTGAATATTCTGCACAAGCGTCAGCAACTTGAATTGCAAGTTCTCGAGTCGGTGCTAAAACTAAAAGTTGTGGTGCTTTTAGATTTGCATCAATATTCATTAAGAAAGGAATTGAAAACGCAGCAGTTTTACCACTACCTGTTTGTGCCATCCCCAATACATCGTTTCCTTCTAATAATAAAGGAATACATTCAGATTGAATTGGTGATGGTTTGCTAAAACCAAGATCATTTAATGCGTTAAGGATATCCTCAGATAAACCAAGGTCAATAAAAGAAATTTCTTTTGTCATGTAAACTCGCTTAAAAATTTTGAATATACAAACTTAATTTTGGTTAACCATATTAGATACATTGATTAACAAATAACAGTAATCGCTAAATTATTACTATTTCAAACAAAAAAAGTTTATATAAATTTATGCCAGCTCACTAAATTGAAAATTTACAACTCACCCCAATAACTAACTACCGATATTGACTCAACTACGATCCAATGTATACAAAATAAATAAATTTAAAGTTAAATGATATTTATTTAAAAGATGATAAAACTATTTGTATTATCAAATGTTGAGAATATATTTTTTGGCAAATCAGAACTACGCTATAACAATATTTTCACTTTTAAAACTGGCATGACCCATGTTACTTTTCATTTTCTGCAAGTAACTTCATTTCATAGAGCGCCTGTTGATGTTCAACAAAGTTATAAATATTATTAGCTAAAGCATATTTAAATAACATTTTAGCACGCTCGTTGTTACCTTTACTTTGATAATATTTACCTAAATAAAAGTAGGCTTCGCAAAGACGTTCGGCTAGTTGCCGGTTACTTTCAACGCCTTGTTGAAGATTTTGCATTAACTTAGATTCATTAATCTTACCTAAATAAAATGCAATGATATCGCTACTATAAATCGTTTTATCATTCATAAGATCATAACGTTTTTGTAGCTTATTTTGTGCAGCTTTATTATCTATCTCTTTGTCAATTAAATAAAGCCATAAAATTCTTATCGGTTCATTCACATCAAATTGATAGAATTGATGTGCATCGCGTTCTGCTGATTGATAATGACCAGTACGATATAAAGTAATGGCACGATTTAAATAAGCATAAGCATAATTTGGATCAAGTTCTAATGTCGTATTAAAGGACATTAAAGCATTGTCAAAATCCCCTTCACGTAAAGCATAAGTTCCCATGAAATTGTAAATGTCTGGAATTTCAGGATTGAATTCCATCAAGTAACTAAAATCACTTTGCGCAAATGCTTTGAAGCCTAGTGAATCGTAAACAATGCCACGTTGAAATATAAGCTGTATCCGCGTAACTGTATCAATGTCTTTTTGAGATAACTGTTGACTTATTTGTGCAATTTTCAGTTCGTCATCATAGGAGACTTGATCAGGAACAGCAAGCAAAGGCTGAGAATTACAACAACCTGACATAAGAATAATTGCTAATGAAAAGCTAATAATTCTCATCAGGTTGTATTGTCTCATCTTAACTCCTAGTGAATAATTTTTTATTCGGTAGTTTGAGCTGCTTCTGTTGTTGGTTCTACAGCATCTTTCATGCTCAAACGAATCCGACCTTGTCGATCAATTTCTAACACTTTAACATTCACTTCTTGTCCAACTTTTAAATAATCAGAGACTTTTTCAACACGATGATCTGCAATCTGTGATACATGGACAAGACCTTCTTTACCACCAATAATTGATACAAAAGCACCAAAATCAACAATCCGTGTAACTTTACCTGCATAAATTTTGTCAATTTCAACATCTGCAACTAAATTATTAATGCGCGCCATTGCGTCTTTCGCTTTATTGCTGTCTGAAGCAGCAATTTTAACAGTACCATCATCAGTGATTTCAATAGTGGTACCCGTCTCTTCGGTCAAGGCTCTAATCGTTGCGCCACCTTTTCCAATAATATCGCGAATTTTGTCCGGATTGACATTCATGGTATAAATACGTGGTGCAAACTCTGAAATCTCTTGACGAGGTTTATTAATAGCTTGTTCCATCACGCCTAAAATATGTAAACGAGCACCTTTTGCTTGATTAAGCGCAATTTGCATAATTTCTTTCGTGATACCTTCAATCTTGATATCCATTTGTAATGCACTTACACCTTCACGGGTACCCGCTACTTTAAAGTCCATATCACCAAGATGATCTTCATCACCTAAAATATCAGATAAAACGACAAATTTATCGCCTTCCTTCACTAGCCCCATTGCAATACCAGCAACGGAGGACTTAATTGGTACACCAGCATCCATAAGTGCTAATGACGCACCACATACAGAAGCCATTGAAGAAGAACCATTAGATTCCGTAATTTCAGAAACAACGCGAACCGTGTAAGGAAACTCTTCTATACTCGGCATTACAGCTGCAACACCACGTTTAGCTAAACGACCATGACCAATCTCACGGCGTTTTGGTGAACCAACCATACCTGTTTCACCAACAGAATACGGAGGGAAGTTATAATGCAATAAAAAGCGTTCAGTGTATTCACCGGTCAACTCATCAATAATTTGAGCGTCACGTTCAGTACCTAAAGTGGCTGTTACTAATGCTTGAGTTTCACCACGAGTAAATAATGCACTACCGTGAGTTCTAGGTAAGACATTCGTACGAATATCAAGCGCACGAATCATATCTTTTTCGCGACCATCAATACGTGGTTCACCAGCAATAACGCGTTGACGAACGATTTGACTTTCTAAATCAACAATAATATTGATAACTTCGTTTTCATCAAGTTCTTCATCTTTCTCTTTAAGTGCCGCTAATACCTCTTCTTTAATTAAATCGATTTGAGCATAGCGCGCTTGTTTTTCAGTAATTCGATACGCTTCACCTAAGCGATCTTTTGCTAATTCAGAAACAGCATTATAAAGTGCTTCATTTTTAACTGGTGCAACCCAATCCCATTTTTCGCAATTAGTTTTAGTCACAAACTCATTAATATTATCAATGACAACTTGTTGTTGCTCATGACCGAAAACGACCGCCGCCAACATTTGATCTTCAGTTAATAAATCTGCTTCAGATTCAACCATTAAAACCGCACTTTTAGTACCAGCAACCACTAAGTCTAAACGACTTGTCGCTAGCTCTTTTACTGAAGGATTTAAAACAAATTCATCATTTATCAAGCCCACACGAGCTGCACCAATTGGACCATGGAAAGGCACACCAGATAGGCATAGCGCAGCAGAAGCACCAATCATAGCAACCAAATCAGGACTAACATCTGGATTAACTGATACAACCGTGGCAATAATCTGAATCTCATTAACAAAGCCTTCAGGAAATAAAGGACGAAGTGGTCGGTCGATCAAACGAGCAATGAGAGTTTCCCCTTCACTTGGCCGGCCTTCACGTTTAAAAAATCCGCCAGGAATACGCCCAGCTGCATAAGTACGTTCTTGGTAATTAACTGTTAAAGGGAAGAAGTCTTGGCCTTCTTTAACTTTCTTGTCAGCAACAACCGTTACAAATACAGCAGTATCATCCATATTAACCATTACAGCAGCAGTTGCTTGACGAGCCATAATGCCTGTTTCTAAAGTGACGGTATGACGACCATATTGAAATTTTTGATATGTCGGATTAAACAAAATAATGTCCTCTTGTAGTAATTTTGTTGAAGTTTGATATTTTGATAGAGATCAGCACAACTTTAGTTATGATACTTACTTCAACAATGTGGGAATGATCAACAAAAGATTATTTCACTGTCACGACTAATGACAAATCTATAAATTATAGAACTCTCATTAGTCGCGCGAAACATGAGATATAATCTTTTACTTTTCGAACTCAGCATTATATCAGAGCCCTAATTTTTCACAACGAAAAAGAGGCCTAAGCCTCTTTCCTAGTAGATTATAAATTAGCGACGTAAACCTAATTTTTGAATCAGTTGGCTATAACGTTCGAAATCTTTACGACGTAAATAATCTAATAATTTACGACGACTAGATACCATGCGTAACAAACCACGACGACTATGGTGATCTTTCTTATGTTCAGAAAAATGACCTTGTAAGTCATTAATGCGTGCAGTTAAAAGTGCAACTTGAACTTCAGTTGAACCAGTGTCGTTAGTACCACGACCAAAGTCGGCAACGATTTTCGCTTTAGCTTCTACAGTTAGAGACATAATAAACCTCTTAAATTAACATAAAATATGGAATGACCGATCTCTAATTCAGACACTCCTCGATATTCATATACTAGATATATGAATCGTGCGCAATTATACTAGAATTTACTGAAATAGCAATTTGATTTGTTTTTATTGCACTGGCATCATTTAATGGTATAGCCATACTCTTCTTGAATGAGTTTTTTAAGTGCTTCAATATAATTTTGTGCCGAAATACTCAATTGTACTTTTTGAGAGGTAATCCACCCTACTAATATTTTTTCTTTCACTTTGAGCGGTATAGATATAATATCAGAACCATTCAAATCTGTGCTTAATATTCCCGTACTTATAGTATAACCATTTAAACCATGTAGTAAATTGAACAAAGTTGCTCTATCACTAACATGAATACTTTTTTTATGATATACCGTACTCAAAATCTCTTCCGAAAAATAAAACGAATTATACTCACCTTGTTCAAACGATAAGTAAGGATACTCTTCTAAATCATGTAAAGTTAGTAATTTCATATCAGCTAAAGGATGATTAGTACTGATAAATACATGAGGATCCGCTTCAAACAGAGGATTAAAAGTCAGCCGATGCTCTTTTAATAAACGTAAAATGACCTTTTGATTAAAATCATTAATATATAAAATGCCGACTTCGCTACGTAAATTAGCCACATCAGTAATGATATCGTAAGTTCTAGTTTCTCGTAATGTAAACTCGTATTCATCGGTGTGATTTTTTTTAATAAGATTAACAAAAGCGTTGACTGCAAATGCATAATGCTGAGTTGAAATGCTACATAACTGTTTCGATGGTGCTTTTTTAGCATAGTGTTGCTCTAACAGTTCAGCTTGATCCAATACTTGCTTAGCATACCCTAAAAATTCCACACCATCGGTTGAAAGTGAAACCCCTTTTGACGTACGCACAAAAATCTCAATACCAAATTCTGTTTCTAATTCTTTAACGGCAGTTGATAAACTGGGTTGGGTAATATATAAATTTTTAGCCGCTTCATTTATTGAACCTGAGCGGGCAATTTCTAAAATATAACGTAACTGTTGAAGTTTCATAGCATCACTTAATTGATTGTTATAAACAAATCATTTTGCAAAATAAATTCAACTATATACAAAATATAATTACAAGCGCAATAAAAAACTACAGTCCAAAACTCTAATTACACAAAATAGATAAACTAATTTAATATAACTTTTTATTCATGATATGGATCATAACTGTAATTAATTTTTAATTTCCTCGATAATTATTCTACTCACCAATTATCTAATATTAATATATCTTGCCAGTTTCCTTTATAAATACCGCCATGATAACAAATCACTTCTTCAATTTGGTAATGAAATAAACTTTTCACTGAACTTTGTGCTTGAGATAAGTCATAAGCAAATTCTGGATAAGGAATAATTAGTCGATCATCAACCAAAACCAATGCATCACCAGCTATAAGCGTTTTGGTTTCCTTAATATATAAGGATATGTGACCTTCAGTATGTCCTGGTGTAAAAATAACCTCAACACCTTGACTTATAGCTAAAATTTGGTGATTACTTAAAATATCAGTAACTTCAACCCTTTCTATACTTTCTAATATATTATGGAAAGTAATAGCCTGCTTTTTTTCATCATCAGATAAGGAAGAATATCTTTTTTCTGCTTGTTCTAAACGCAAAGGTTTTCTTCTTTTTTCGATATATGCTTTTTCTACATTAGATGACAATATTTTAATATAAGGATATTTTTTTTTAAAATCAGCTAATGAGCCAATATGATCAAAATCATGATGTGTAATAATAATATGAGATAACTTATTTAAATTTAGATCCTTTTTTTTTGCTTCTTGTTCAAATAAGTTGAACTGACAAGGATACCCAGCATCAATTAATATCATATTATTATCATCTTGTATAATAACAGGATGAATGACCTGTAAAACGCCATTATAATCAAAATTTATATCTAATACTTCAATTATCATTTTGTACTTAGCTTATTTGAGAATACTATGTAATTTGAATTAACTAAAATAACATAAAATTTAATTTTTGAAACTTATTCTTTACCAATATATTTCTACATTCAGCTTCAACGTACGAACTGAAGCGTTAAGACCAACTAGCGAGAGCAAAACAGCAGTTTTCTACACATCAAGGAAAATAGTTAAATGGCTTTGATAAGCTCCTTATAAAAATTCGCTATACATATTAAAACATCTTCTATCGTGCTTGACGCTATTCAGTGAGTGCTTTGCCTAAATCATCAAATTTTTTCGCTCTAATTCTTTTAATAAAATAGCAGCGATCAAACCATTTTTACATGGTATTGCTTTTTATATATATATGATCCGCTGTCCATAACTCAATGCTTTTACTGCTGATTTTGATGTCCTGCTTAGTGACCAGATTAACTTGGGCATTTTGGGCTTGCAGGTTTATATCACCCTGATTGGCAAAGGTGCTGTCTGAGCCCTCTATACCTACTGGACTAATAAGATTCTGCTTCCCTGTGCATAGGTTAAAATCCCTTATTCGATAATCGGATTAATGCCATTTTGAATGGTTTATCACCTGACAATTATAATAATGGCAAAATTATTTGCCCGGACTTGTTGCCCATGATCTAAAAATTGGGTGGATTTTTCAGTTTAAGATATTGTCCCATGCTGACGTTATTGTACTTTCCTTGCTACCCTTTAGGCATGCCGTGTTTTTTTAACCCGGCTTTAGCTTTGGAAGTGATTTCAGTTATTTTCAATTAGGGTAAGGATTCGGACACGCATCAGATCCTTGTGATATCCGTTCGGTATCCTTTTACCAAACTCTATTGACGGTGCATCAGGGTGAGCAACGGCATGATCCAACCGATCACATTGCCAGCCGGAACAAAACCAATAATAACCGTGTTACTATAACCTAAGTTGAATTCACGTTAACAAATAATCTAAAAAAGATTATAAAACACTCTTTTCGTATATTTTGCAATCTTTTTTTAAAATTCTTTAAATTTGAATTATGAATATAACTTACTGATATCATTAATAAATTAATGAAATATCCATCAAGCTTATTGCCTTAGCATTATCAAAAAAAGAGAAACCGAATTGAACTTTTACCAATGGTTTTTGAACATTTTGCACGGAACGTTGGTTAAGTTTTAATAGCTGAATAATCCTTTTTACGGAATCGTCCCCCCTTTTGTTCAAAATTTTTGACAAAATAACGGATGGCAAAGTGATAAAAATGGGTTACAACCGACCAATAAGATAAGCTGTTAAATGAAATTTTAGTGTGACGAATGAATTTTTTGAATATCGTGTTTTATAAGTAAATGATCATTTAAGTTGTAAAAAATATTCAGGAGTGTATACCGTTTTGTTTTTTGTTTTTTGTTTTTACATTCACCTATAAAGTGCCAGCCAGAGCATAAAAGAAAAAACATACGTTTAAGTGTAAAACTGAATCACTAAAAGAAGTTTTCATAGAAGAGTTTGATACTCATAATGGTCGAGACGGTAATAAGCATGGGCCTTATTAGTTTTCGCCCTTTGGTGATAACCATTTTTGCTCCTAACCTTGCACCAATAAATTGGCCTACAAGCATGACTAAACCAATTGACCAAACCACTTCTCCACCAACAATAAAAAAGATTAAACCCGCTAAGTTAGAAGTAAAATTAAGTACTTTCGTGTGTGCAGTGGCTTTGGTTAAATTAAAACCAGCTAGAGAGATATAGGCAAGTGCGTAGAATGAGCCTGCTCCGGGACCAAAGAATCCATCATAAAATCCGATTATTAACGCTGGTAATATGGCAAATTGGATTATGGTTAAGCGACTTTTACGATCATTTACCCCAATGGTTGGGGATAATAAGAAATAGAGCCCTACACTGATGGTTAAAATGGGTAATAATAATTTTAAAAAGTTCGCTTGTATATGCATGACTGATAATGTGCCAAGCGCCGAGCCGATAAAAGCACATATAATCGCCCATTTTTGCTGTTTTAAATCAACCATGCGTTCACGAATAAAGTAAAGACTGGCTGAAAATGATCCACCACAGCTTTGTAATTTATTAGTGGCTAAGGCGCTCGCTGGAGGTAAGCCAACTGCCAATAATGCAGGTACGGTTAATAATCCTCCACCACCAGCAATTGAATCGATAAATCCAGCTAAAGTAGCAAGAGCAAATAATAATAATAAGAGTTCATCACTCATAATTTATTCATATCATTACACTGGGCCCGATAACGAAGATAGTGATCCATTAAAACAATAGCAACCATTGCTTCAGCAATTGGCACAGCCCTTATACCGACACACGGATCGTGCCGTCCATGTGTTGATACTTCAACACTCTCACCATGAATGTTGATAGATTGACTTGCGATTTCAATACTTGGCGTCGGTTTTAATGCAATACTCGTTAAAATAGTTTGCCCTGAGCTAATTCCACCCAAAATACCACCAGCATGGTTAGATAAGAAACCTTGTGGAGTTATTTCATCACGGTTTTCACTACCACGTTTACTAATAACATCAAAACCATCACCGATTTCTACACCTTTTACAGCATTTATGCTCATTAGTGCATGGGCAAGTTCGGCATCTAATCTATCAAATACAGGTTCACCTAAACCAACTGGTACATTTTCAGCTACAATGCAAACCTTCGCCCCTATTGAATCACCTTCTTTTTTTAATGATCTTAATAATTCATCTAATTTTTCAAGTTTACTTTCATCAGCACAAAAAAATGGATTTTTTTCAACTTGTTGCCAATCTTTTAATTGACATTTTATCTCACCCATTTGGGCTAGATAGCCGCGAATGGTGATCCCTAATTTTTCATACAAATATTTTTTTGCTATTGCACCAGCAGCAACTCGCATCGCAGTTTCACGTGCCGAAGAACGCCCACCACCACGATAATCGCGGATCCCGTATTTATGTTGATAAGTGAAATCAGCATGGCTTGGTCTAAAAATATCTTTAATTTTGCTGTAGTCTTGGGAACGTTGATCGGTATTCTCAATTAATAGACCAATGCTAGTACCAGTTGTTACCCCCTCAAAAACGCCTGATAAGATTTTTATTTGGTCAGCTTCACGCCGTTGAGTTGTATAACGCGAGGAACCTGGACGACGACGATCAAGATCATGTTGCATATCTGACTCAGTCAAAGCGAGCCCAGGAGGCACACCATCAACAACACAACCTAAAGCAATACCATGTGACTCTCCAAATGTTGTGACTTTAAATAATTTTCCTATTGAGTTTCCAGCCATAATAATTTTTCCGAATATTGAAAATAGCCTAAATAAAACAGTGATGATATTGAATCAGCTTTTCTCGAGTGATAGAAAAAACACCTAACCCACCTCGTTCAAATTGCAACCACTGAAAAGGTACTTGATGATATTGCTCTTGTAAGTGAACCCAGCTATTTCCTACCTCACAAACTAATACACCTTGTGGTGATAAATAATTAATTGCATCACTTAAAATTCGTTTAACGATATCTAAACCATCAAATCCTGCTTCAAGTGCTAATTTAGGCTCATAGGAAAACTCATCAGGCAAATCGTCCATATCTTCATTATCAACGTAAGGAGGATTGGTAACAATAAGATCATATTGTTTTGTTGGAATATCATTGAATAAATCAGATAGCATTGGTGTTACTTGGAAATTCATTTGATGCAAGTCGATATTTTGTTGTGCTACATCTAATGCTTCTAATGAAATATCAGTAATATCAACTTGTGCATCAGGAAAAGCGTAAGCACACGCAATACCAATACATCCACTACCTGTACAGAGATCTAAAATCTGTTGGGGTGATTGGGATAATAAAGATTGGAAGTGATTATCAATTAATTCACCAATCGGAGAACGAGGAATTAAGACTCGTTCATCAATATAAAAACTATGTCCACAAAACCATGCTTGATTCGTTAAATATGGTGTTGGCACTCGATCATGAATCCGTCTTTGGATTACATTGAAAAGCTCTTGTTTTTCATCATTTGTAAGATTTGCTGAATAAAATTCGGTAGGAATAAACAGTGATAAACCCAAAGTGGTTAAGATAAGTTGTTTAGCTTCATCGATAGGATTATCAGTTCCGTGACCTAAAAAAGCATCTGATAAACTAAGTTGCGATGATGTCCAGCGTATAAAATCCTGAACCGTGCGTAAGTTTTCCATAATGGCTCCAATGATTAAGGAGAGGGAAGGTATAACTCGTCACTTCCGATCACATTATAATGAGGAAATGCACTAATATAATATTGAAAATGATATATGTAAATCACATTGAACAAAAGATTCTTCATTTCCAAAAACTAAAATAAATATGGCGGTGAGGAAGGGATTCGAACCCTTGATACGTTGCCGTATACACACTTTCCAGGCGTGCTCCTTCAACCACTCGGACACCTCACCTTATATTTACAACCTGCTTTAGAAAAAGCAGGTTGCATACTATAATAATCTCAAGCTAATTAATCAAGTTTTTTTAATGCGTAAAAACAATGATACCAAACACAACTAAAACGGATAGAATTGCAACTGTTGTCATTAAAGCAAATTTTAAATCTGTACACATCTTAAATTTTCTCCAATAATTCTGTTATTGACCAAAACCTATTTATTAATTGGTGAACTAAGTGAAATAACCTCTTGAGTTGATTTTTTTACCTCAATATTTGGATATTTAGGCGCTAAATCCAAAAGAATTTCGACTGATTCATTTAAATAAGCATCTGGTTGCTTATAATCTTTAGGTAAATCTTCTAATTTAGAAATGGGTGGTTTACCTTCACGAGCTAAACGTTCATTGGTTCTTTTTAAATCACGATCTTCATAACTTTTTTGTTCAGCTTCACGATTCTTTTTATTGAGAGACACAATATACCGACGTTCTTTTTTATCATTAAGCTCTTGAATATCTTGATCGATATAAACAAATTCTGGATTATTTGAAATTCGAGTTAAATGTTCTGATTTCAAATAAGGCAATATTGGTTTTATATTAGTCAGCGTTAAATATTCAGATGATGGTATTTTATCCCATGGCATGGCATTATCTAAAAAACGTTCACCTGTTTCATCGTCATATTTTGTTTTGCCCATTTCAATATCGGGTTCAACACCTTTAAGTTGTGTACTCCCTCCATTGATACGATAAAACTTCTGTACAGTATATTGTACACCACCTAACTCGGGCCAATTAGGATGGAGTCTGGCATCTGTTTGATAAGCAATATTTCGTGAGGTTTGAACAGTCCCTTTACCATAAGTTGTTTCACCGACTATTACAGCTCGACCATAATCTTGTAACGCTGCAGCAAATATCTCTGAAGCAGAAGCGCTATAACGATTGACCATTACAACAATGGGACCTGTATATTCAATACCTTTATTTTTATCATCATAAACAATTACTTTTTGAAGATTATCGCGAACTTGAACTACTGGTCCATAATCAATGAAAAGTCCTGTCAAAGAGATAACCTCCGCTAAAGAACCCCCACCATTATTACGTAAATCAATAACCAGACCTTGTAACTTAGCTTTATTAGCATCCAATAAAAGAGATTCGACTTTATCGGTTAATCCCATATAAAAACTTGGTATATCAATAATACCAACTTTTCCTCGCGGGTTATCGACAATATTTAATTTTGCTTCACGATCTTCAAAGTGAATTTTATCTCGAGTAAGTTCAATAATTTTTGGTTTACTATTGTTACCCGCGGGCAATATTTCAAGTTTAACCACTGTTCCTTTCGGACCTCGAATTTTGTCAACGATATCATCTAAACGCCAACCAATTACATCTTCTATAGGAGAATTACTTTGCCCAACACCGATAATTTTATCACCTACGGCAATTGATTTACTTTTTTCAGCCGGTCCGCCAGTAACAAAAGACATGATTACTGTATAATCGTCTTGTTGACTAAGTGTTGCACCTATACCTTCAAAAGATAAACTCATTTCCGAATCAAAATCACGTTTTTTACGTGGTGCTAAATAACTGGTATGAGGATCTATTTCTCGCGCAAATGCATTCATAAAGACTTGGAAAGCATCTTCATTATTTGATTGTTCAATAGTTTTTAAAACTCGATTATAACGTTTGGTCAATATTTCTCGAATTTGAGTTTCAGTTTTTCCAGATAAAGATAAGCTAAGCTCATCATATTTAACACGCTTATTCCAATAAGAATCGAGCTCTTTTTCAGTAATTGCCCAAGATATATCTTCACGATTAAAATCAATTTCATCGTTAGTCGAAAAATCCATTGGAGATTGTAAAACTTTAAGCGCATATTTATAACGTTCATAACGTTTACGCATTGCAAGATTATAGATATCGTATGCCGTTTTTAAATTACCATCAAATAATTCTTGACCTAATAACTCTTGCCTGTTGCGGAAAGTATCGATATCGTCTTGAATGAATATCGCTTTACTACCATCTAGCATTTTAAAATAGCGATCAAAAATTTTAGCTGAAAATGCACCGTCTAATGCAAAGTTACGATAATGTGCTTGAGTAAAAAAATTTGTTACTCGCTTAGCTACAACTTGATGAACATCATCTTGTTTAAGTATTGGTAATTGTTCAGCGACAGGCTGTTTGGCCTGTACACTTAGACTTACAATGCATAGTGCAAGGCTTAATTTAATAGTGCCTTTGAGTAATTTATTCATTCAAATTCTCTATTTGGTAATAATATGCTCAGGTTTAACAGTTAATTCCATACCAGATCCGACATTTACTTTGATATGCTCTTTTTCAATATTAATGATTTGTACTTTTAACGGTTTATTACCTAATATTACTTTAACATAATCACCTATTTTTAATGTTTTGGCTTTTTTGACAGACGGACGTGAATTTTTACGTTTTTCTTTTTGTGTTCGCTCTTTTAAACGCTCTTTAGCTTTCTGTTTACTTTCTTTTAATTGTTGTTGAGCATATTCCATTTGTTCTTTGCTTATAAGTTCATTTAGATTTCCATCTAAATCAACACGATGAGCGCCTTCTTTAATACTATATAAATAGCGCCAACTCATGGTATAAGCGCGTAAGGCAACACGAAGTTTTGTTTTACTTAGCGCCTCATCATCCAAGCGAGAAAGGATATCTTGAAAAATTCCAATTTTTAAAGGTTTTGCTTCACCTTCAAGAGTAAAACAATTTGGAAATTGTTGAGCTAAATATACAATAATATCTTTACTATTTGTTAATTGAAACTGACTTTCCATTGTTTATTCCATAGCAACTAAATTGATTTTTTACTAGCGTTAAAGTATATCGCAGCTTGCGCAATAACACTAACTATCTTTTTTATGTTTATTAATAAAACTTATAAAATCTTTAATGCCGTTTCGCATTAACCACGATATAACAATGGATTTTTCATCAACAGATAACTGTTCAAATGCTGTCATCCATAATTGCAATGGATCAATTGGTGAAACAACATATGTAGCACTTTCTTCTTCAAGATATAATGCTTTTTTGACACTTAGAGGTAAGCTGCTTATATGATACTCTAAAGCCTTTCCTCTAACACCCGTTCTTTTGCGTGCAGTCCAATTTTCAGCTCTTGCTTTACGATTAACACCTTGTATCGTTGATGGCATCCCGGCAATACTTGATAGCTCTTTTGATGAGAACCATTCTTTCATTTTACTATCCCATTTTAACACAATAAGAAAAAATTATAGAAATTAAAGAAACTTTGATACAATAAATAAGAAACAAGAAGTCATAAATAACTATAGTTAGATTATAAACTTACTTGTTTAAGTAACATCAAAGCATATCATAGATATACAAGGTTATAAACTAAGAGGAAATAAAAAATGAAAATTGATTCTAGTGATTGGCATCCTGCAGATATTATTGCCGCACTAAAAAAGAAAGGCACAACGCTTGCTAATCTTTCTCGACAATCAGGTTTAAGTTCATCGACATTGAGTAATGCTTTAGCTAGACCTTGGACAAAAGGAGAATTTATTATTGCACAAGCATTAAATATGGAGCCACATGAAATTTGGCCCAGTCGTTATATAGATTCCATAACCAATCAACCGATAAAGCGCGTACTACGACTTAAGAAGAAAAAAAAGCGAAAATCCATGACTAAACAAAAAAAAAATTAATAAAGAGTGATGAAATTATGGAAACATATAGAAATAAAAACAACATTTCTATCTTGATGTAGATTAAGTTTTTTGTAGATCTTGAACGTTACCAAACATATGCTATCATTCACATTCATGGAGAAAAAATATTAATTATCAGGTTACAATATAATGAAAAATGTTAATAAGTTCTTTATCGCTTTATTCTCAATCATATTATTATCGGGTTGTACACAAAATAATTTTATTGAACAAGGTACACCACTAAGTAAAGACAAAGTTAGTAGTATAGTTGAAGGTTCAACAACTGAAGCACAAATAATATCGTTATTTGGTGAACCGGCAAGTAAGAAAGTGATTAATTCTGATGAAGTACAATGGACATATAAATACATTAGAAAAAGCTCAACCAGCCATTTAATTATTGGTGAGACCCAATCTAATGCTATCAGCGGAACATTGGATGTTATCATTTCGAAAGGCGTAGTAACTTGGTATAATTATGATGAAAATCATGAACATAAAAGATGGTAGTTACACTTACTTTATTTATACCGATAGCACATTGCTATAATGTGCTATTAGCGTGAATTATTTTACTTCATTTAAGAGCAACTCTATCTTTTTCCGATAATAACCGTATAAAAAAGTATACACTTTACCCATCTATCTAATTAAGAACAGACATTACTGGACAAAATCATACATTAAGTTATACTCATTAACGAGATTAACCAGACAATCGCTGCTTTGTTATTGTCCTTTGTAAAAAGGAAACAAACAAAGGGGAGGAAAGTCCGGGCTCCATAGGGCAGAGTGCCAGGTAACGCCTGGGGGATGTTGGCGTGAGCGAACATTCACGACTAGTGCAACAGAAAGTATACCGCCGATGGCTTATTTATAAGAACAGGTAAGGGTGAAAGGGTGCGGTAAGAGCGCACCGCGCAACTGGTAACAGTTGTGGCACGGTAAACTCCACTCGGAGCAAGGTCAAATAGGGATTCATTGGCGCGGCCCGCGTTGAATCCGGGTAGACTGCTTGAGCTAATGCGTGAGTATTAGCCTAGAGGAATGATTGTCCACGACAGAACCCGGCTTATCGGTTAATTTCGCCCTCTTATTTATAAATTCATCTGTAAAATTAAATCTCAAGATTGCTTCTTCTTTGCTAACCAACGTTTAAAAGCAAGCCACAACGAGAAAATTAATCCTAATAATAATAATAAAACTGGAATCAACATAAGAAGAGACATGATTTGTTTTTCATATTTATTAAAAACTGGCGATAAACCAAATAAATAACCTAATGTTACAATTAAGAAGATCCATAATGTTGCACTTATCCAGTTATAAATATGAAATTTTCGACTATGTAATCCTGATAATCCCGCCATGATAGGTAATAACGTACGTACAAAAGCAATAAATCGCCCAATAAAAAGAGCTTGTAATCCATATTTATGGAATAAAACTTCTGATTTTTTATGATATTTTTCTGGAACATGTTCCATCCAGCTTTGTACAAGCTTAGTGTTACCTAACCAAAGACCTTGTGCATAACCTAACCAAGTACCTAAAGCGGCTCCAGCAATTAAAATAACATTTATTAAACCAAAATGAAAAACGTCGAGACTAATCAATACTCCAGTTAAGAATAATAAACTATCACCTGGTAAGAATGCTGCTGGTAAAACTCCATTTTCTAATAAAATAACGACAAATAACATACCGTAAAGCGTCCAAAGCACATTAGGATTTGATAGCGTTGCCACATCCAGATTAACAAAAGCATGATAAAGAGTAATGATTGTTTCCATCTATTTAATTTCCCATTTCATTTATAATTATTAGTTATTAATCGTTCCACCAACGGTTAAGTTATCCACTTTTAAAGTGGGTTGTCCAACTCCTACAGGAACACTTTGTCCAGCTTTACCACAAATGCCTACACCTGAATCTAATGTAAGATCGTTCCCTACCATCGATATTTGTTGCATGGTTTCAATGCCGGAGCCAATCAAAGTTGCACCTTTAACTGGCGTAGTTATTTTTCCTTTTTCAATCAAATAAGCTTCTGATGTTGAAAAAACAAATTTACCCGAAGTAATATCAACTTGACCGCCAGAAAAATTAGGTGCATAAAGACCATAATCTACACTGTTGATAATGTCGTTGAAAGACGATTCTCCTGCTAACATATAAGTGTTGGTCATTCTTGGCATAGGTAAACATGCATAGCCTTCACGACGCCCATTACCGGTTGAATATGTATTCATTAATTTAGCATTAATCTTATCAAACATATAACCTTTTAAAATACCTTTTTCGATAAGAACAGTTTTTTGACTTACTGTACCTTCGTCATCAATTGATAATGATCCCCTGCGATTTTCAATTGTTCCATCATCGACAATTGTACAGAGTTCCGAAGTAACTTTTTCACCAATTTTTCCTGAAAACACCGAGCTGTTTTTGCGATTAAAATCCCCTTCTAAACCATGCCCTACCGCTTCATGAAGTAATACACCAGGCCAACCCGCACCTAAAATTACTGGCATTGTACCTGCTGGAGCAGCTTTAGCAGATAATGAAACCAATGCAATCCGCACAGCTTCACGAGTATAACTATCAGCAAAGCTTTCAGACGCCTTAGGATTAATGTTCAAAAAATACTCATAACCAAAACGACCTCCACCGCCACTACCACCACGCTCACGTTTTCCATCTTTTTCTACAATAACCGAAACAGATAAACGAACTAATGGACGGATATCGGCACATAGTGTACCGTCAGTACCTGCAATCAAAATTTCTTCGTAACTACCCGTTAAACTGGCTGATACTTCAATTACATTTTTATCAATTGACCTTGCTAACTGATCAATATGTCGCAGCAATGCAATTTTTTGCTCTTGAGAAAAAGAATTAATTGGATTAATTGATGCATACAATGGTACGGTTTTAGCTGTTCTAAGCGGCGTAACAACAATAGGAGGTTGCTGTTTAGTAATGGAATTGGCTGCCAATACGCTTTGCTCTAAACGAGTTAGAGAAAGCTGATCAGTATAGGCAAAACCCGTTTTTTCGCCAACAACTGCACGAACACCAACACCTTGATCACGATGGAAAGAAGCATTTTTGATAATGCTATCTTCCAATACCCAGCTTTCGTAATAGCCAGATAAAAAGTATAAATCTCCAAAATCAATTTGCCTTGAACTTAACATATCAAGCAAATGCAAAATATCATGTTGACTTAAATTATTAGGGTTGAGTAGTCGATCACTCACTTGAGTTAATATCATAAATTCCTTAAATTTTAATTTTTGATGCTATCTTTCTGATATATATCCATTATTCTTTTATTTCCATACAGAAACGTATAGTTAACCTGAAACTTTTTAACACATTACTGTTTTACATTAGTACCACATCATATTGTTCTTGAATATAAAGTGGTTCAATTTTTACTTCAACTCTTTTACCAACAAAGACTTCAACTTCTGCAAGTGCATGTGACTCATCAATAGTTAAAGCATTAGCAACAGCAGATGACGCATAAACTAAAAAATATTCAGAACGATGAGCTTTATACACTCTAACAATTTCACGTAAAATTTCATTGCAAACAGTTTCAACTGATTTAACCATCCCTCTACCCTTACAAGCAGGACATTCTTCACACAAAATATGTCCAATACTTTCTCGAGTTCGTTTACGTGTCATTTCAACTAATCCCAATGTTGAAAATGAATTAATCGTCGTTCTAGCTCGATCTTTTGATAAAAAATCCTGCAATGATTGTAATACACGTTCTTGATGTACATTTTCTTGCATATCGATAAAATCAATAATAATAATACCTCCTAAATTGCGTAATCGTAATTGACGAGCAATAGCGATGGTTGCTTCTATATTGGTATTAAAAATTGTCTCTTCTAAATTTCGATGACCAACAAATGCACCAGTATTAATATCAATTGTTGTCATGGCTTCGGTTTGGTCAATAATTAAATAACCACCAGATTTTAGTTTAACTTTGCGATCTAATGCTCTCTGAATTTCATTTTCAGTATCATATAGATCGAATATCGGAATGTTACCACGATAATGAAAGAGTTTATTGGTCACTTCTGGCATAAACTCTTGAGTGAAATCGACTAAAAGATCGTAAGTTAATTTAGAGTCGACTAAAATACGCTCAATTGGATCACCGACAAAGTCCCTTAACACGCGTTGCGATAAAGCTAACTCACCATAAACTAAATTTTTGCTGGTAGGACGAGCCATTCGTTCTTGAATTTTACTCCATAACCGTTTTAAAAAATTTGCATCTTGCTCAAGCTCATGAGCGTTTGCACCTTCTGCGGCAGTTCTAACAATAAAACCACCATCTGGAGTTACGAATTGTTCAACAATATCTCTTAATCTTTGGCGTTCTTCTTCACTTTCAATACGTTGAGAAGTAGCAACATGAGCGGAATTTTGACCTGGCATCAATACTAAATAACGTGACGGTAAAGTAATATCGGTTGTAAGACGAGCACCTTTAGTTCCTAAAGGATCTTTAACTACTTGTACCATTAAATCTTGTCCTTGACGGACAAGTTCAGAAATGTCTTTTACTTGAAATTGCTCTTGCTCTGAATCCGAAACACATTCAGTATGAGGCATGATATCTGATGCATGCAAAAATGCAGCTTTTTCAAGACCGATATCGACAAATGCTGCCTGCATACCAGGCAAAATACGAATAATTTTTCCTTTATAGATATTACCGACAATGCCTCGACGAGATTCACGATCAACATGAATTTCTTGTAATACACCATCTTCAATATAAGCAACTCGCGTTTCGGATGGAGTGACATTCATTAATAATTCAACTGACATACAGAAATATTCCCCTAATTAATTGCAAAGTTTTGTTTTATTCTTTGCATTAGCAAATATATCCATATCCATAAAAAACCATCAACGCAACTTGATAATAATATATATGGTGACATAGTAATTGTATGATAAATACTTACCTGAAATATAAATATTAATGCATTATAACAAACCGAAATACCAAATAAGATAAAAGCCTGTTGCCATAAAGCTAAATTACTCAGCAATTGGTATTTAAATACGAGTAAATAAGCAATTAAAGAATAAATGAAGGCATGAACACCTAATATTGTCCCTGAACATAAATCTATTATTAAACCAAACACAAATGCTGTACCTATACCAATCTGATATGGCATAGTAATTAACCAATAAGCGATTATTAATAAAAATAAATGTGGTTTAAACATATCATATGATGGTGACCAAGGTATAATTTGAAAAAATAAGCCTATTAACAAAGTGAACCAAATAATTAATATGCTATTACGAGCCCTCATGCTTTACTCCTTGATCTCCCCATAGTAATAATAAATAACGTAAACGTTTTAAATCGGCTGTCGGCGTTGCTGAAATAACTGGAGTTGAATCGCTAATATCAAGTTTAACTGAACTGACTATTGCGACAGGATAACCTTCAGGAAAACGACCGTCTAATCCAGAAGTTACTAATATGTCACCAACTTTAATATCAACATTATTTGGTAAAAAATCGAGTGTTAAATCATTACTGCATCCGTTACCAACTGCCACCATAGAAATATCGTTTCTTAATATTTGTACAGGTATTGCATGTTGATAATCACAAACTAAAATTGCTCGGCTAGTATTTTGAGCTGTTTCATAAATTTGCCCAACAATACCTTTATCATCAACTACAGGTTGACCAATGTAAACACCCTCTTTTTTACCTTTATTGATAACAACTTGATAAACATAAGGGTCAGTATCAGCTAATATGACTTGAGCTGCCATTTTATGTTCATCATGTCTTAAAGGCGATCCGAGTAATTCTCTTAATCGATCATTTTCATGTCTAAGATGCTCAAGCAATAATAAATCTGTCTTTTTTTCAAGCAATATATTATTTAGATTTGCATTTTCTTTTTCTAACACTTCGCGTGTCTTTGACATCTCATACAGTGTGTCATACGTCGCTTTTGGCGCATTTGAAATATAATACAATGGCGAAATCATTGTATCTAAATAGTAACGAACTTCTTTAAACGGACGATAATTTAAATCTAATACTATTAATATAAAAGATAATAGTAAAGATATAAATAATTGCACACTAAGAGGAGAACGTTTAGAAAAAAGTAATTTCATTATCCAGTGCTTACCTGTTATATGCTTAAAATCTAATTAATTCAAGATATGACTCCGCCGACTATGTCGGCGGAAAAAATGAGATGTTTATTGACCATCGACTTCATAAATATGAAATTAATCAATAAGTAAATAATAATTACTCTTCACTAAAGAGATCTCCTCCCTCCATATCAACCATATCGAGAGCTTTACCACCACCTCTTGCTACACATGTAAGAGGGTCTTCGGCGACAACTACATGAATACCCGTTTCAGCCGATAATAATTTATCAATATTACGTAATAGAGCACCGCCACCAGTTAATACCATTCCATGTTCGGAAATATCCGAAGCCAGTTCAGGTGGACATTGTTCTAACGCAACTTTAACAGCACTAACGATACCACTAAGTGGTTCTTGAAGCGCTTCTAAAATCTCATTAGAATTTAAAGTAAAACTACGAGGCACACCTTCAGCAAGATTTCGACCACGAACTTCAATTTCAAGAACTTCATCTCCAGGATAGGCACTGCCAATAACATGTTTAATTCGTTCAGCGGTCGCCTCACCAATTAATGCACCATAATTTCGACGAACATAATTGATAATTGCTTCATCAAAACGGTCACCACCGATTCTTGCCGATGCCGAATAGACAACACCATTTAACGAAATAACGGCAACTTCAGTGGTACCACCACCAATATCAACGACCATTGAACCTGTTGGCGATGAAACAGGTAAATCCGCACCAATAGCTGCAGCCATCGGCTCTTCAATTAAATAAACCTCACGGGCACCTGCGCCCAATGCTGACTCACGAATAGCACGACGCTCGACTTGTGTTGCACCAACTGGTACACAAACTAATACACGAGGACTTGGTCTTAAAAAACTGTGGCTATGCACTTGACGGATAAAATACTGTAACATCTTTTCAGTTACAGAAAAGTCAGCGATTACGCCATCTTTCATCGGTCTAATAGCAGCAATATTACCTGGAGTACGTCCTAACATCTGTTTCGCAGCCTGCCCAACAGCAGCGACACTTTTAGGTGTGCCTGTGCGATCTTGACGGATGGCGACAACTGAAGGTTCGTTTAGTACAATACCTTGACCTTTTACATAAATAAGGGTGTTAGCTGTACCTAAATCAATCGATAGATCATTTGAAAACAAGCCACGAACTTTTTTGAACATAATAAAAACTCTTCCTAGAAATAATCTTGTTTAAGTGTTAGTGAGTACTTGAAGCAAACCATAGAATAAAATACTTAATTTTAATTTTATATCGTATAAAATAGTATTCTAGATTATTTTTTAAAACCTGTTTGCTTCAATAACAATTAGGTTTTTCTATTGTATCGCAATTCTAAAATAATACCTAGAAAATAGTATAATAACAGTTTGTAAAGGAAAGATATATAATGACAAAATCTAATTTACAGTGTATGCTTCCGCGTTAATGTTGAGTTACTGCCTTATTATCACTTTAAAAGATTACTTTTGAGATATTAAGGATGCATTAAATAATTGTTACTTATATCAAATAAACACGGTGTAATTCATGGATATACGCAAAATTAAAAAATTAATTGAATTAGTTGAAGAGTCAGGTATTTCAGAAATTGAAATTTCTGAAGGTGAAGAATCAGTTCGAATTAGTCGATCAATACCTACAGCAAACTATTCAGCGCCAATACAAAACATTCAAATCCCTCAAGCTGCCCCAGTTGTTGTAGCTCCTAGCTCAGCAAGTGAAAGTGTAGCTGAAACGGATCCTATTACTCCCGCTCCGGCAGGTACTACTATAAAATCGCCAATGGTTGGAACGTTTTATCGCACGCCAAGCCCAGAATCGAAAGCTTTTGTAGAAGTTGGTCAAACTGTCAATGTCGGTGATGTACTTTGTATCGTTGAAGCGATGAAAATGATGAACCAAATTGAATCTGAAAAAGCAGGCACAATTAAAGCTATTTTAGTTGAAAATGGTCAACCAGTTGAATTTGATCAGCCACTATTCATCATTGAATAATATTAACTTATTTATAAGATTAAGAGATCGAATATGCTTGATAAAATTCTTATTGCTAACCGTGGAGAAATTGCTCTACGTATCCTACGAGCATGTAAAGAACTTGGAATTAAAACTGTCGCTGTTCATTCCTCGGCAGATAAAGATTTAAAACATGTATTACTTGCAGACGAAACTGTCTGTATAGGTCCAGCAGCTTCCGCTAAAAGTTACCTCAATATTCCTGCATTAATTTCTGCCGCTGAAGTTACAGGTGCAGCAGCAATTCATCCTGGATATGGTTTTTTATCAGAAAACGCAGACTTCGCTGAGCAAGTAGAACGTTCTGGATTTGTTTTTGTTGGACCAAAGCCTGATACCATTCGTTTAATGGGTGATAAAGTGTCAGCAATTCATGCCATGAAAAAAGCTGGCGTACCTTGTGTGCCTGGCTCTGATGGACCTTTGAGCAATGATATTGAAAATAATAAGCAGATCGCCAAACAAATCGGCTATCCGGTTATTATCAAAGCGTCCGGTGGTGGCGGTGGTCGTGGTATGCGTATTGTTCGAGAAGAAAAAGATCTTGAACAAGCAATAAAAATGACCAAATTAGAAGCAAAAACCGCTTTCAATAACGACATGGTCTATATGGAAAAGTTCCTCGAAAACCCTCGTCATATTGAGATTCAAGTGCTTTCTGATGGTCAAGGCCATGCTATTTATTTAGGTGAACGTGATTGTTCAATGCAAAGACGTCACCAAAAAGTAGTTGAAGAAGCACCGGCAGTTGGCATTACCCCGAAAATGCGCAAATTCATTGGTGAGCGCTGTGTTAATGCGTGCATTGAAATCGGTTATCGTGGCGCAGGAACATTTGAATTCTTATTTGAAAATGGTGAATTTTATTTCATTGAAATGAATACGCGTATTCAGGTTGAACATCCAGTTACCGAAATGATAACAGGTGTAGATCTGATTAGAGAACAGATCTTAATTGCCGCAGGCAAACCTCTTTCTATCCAACAAAGTGATATTGAAATCAAAGGTCATGCCATTGAATGCCGTATAAATGCCGAAGACCCTAAAACATTTATGCCTTCACCAGGTAAAATTACTCGCTTCCATGCGCCAGGTGGTTTTGGTATTCGTTGGGAATCACACATTTATGCGGGTTACACAGTACCGCCTTACTATGATTCAATGATTGGTAAGCTAATTGCGTATGGTGAAACTCGTGAAGTTGCTATTGCACGAATGAAAAATGCATTAGCAGAACTAGTGATTGATGGTATTAAAACAAATATAGATCTTCACATTGAAATTATGAATGATAAAGACTTCCAAAAAGGAGGAACAAACATTCATTATTTAGAGAAGAAATTAGGCATTTACGAATAACAAAATAATCCCTATCATTTAGGGATTATTGCTATTTATTAAATATGGATAGAAACAAATGAAAAACTGGAAAAGAAGTGCTGAAGAAATTTTAACCATAGGCCCTGTTGTTCCTGTTATTGTTATTGAACGAATTGAAGATGCCGTGCCACTGGCAAAAGCGTTAATTAATGGCGGTGTTAAAGTTCTTGAAGTTACATTACGAACAGAATGTGCGCTTGAAGCAATCAAAAAAATCATTAAAGAAGTTCCAGAAGCAGTGGTTGGTGCAGGTACAGTAACAAGTGTTGAACAACTTAAACAAGTTACAGAAGCTGGAGTTGAATTTGTGATTACTCCAGGCATAACTGATGCCATTTTAAAAGCTGCAGTTGAAGGACCTGTTCCAGTAATTCCTGGTATTGCGACCATTTCTGAGTTATTAACAGCCCAAGAATATGGCTTAACAGCATTAAAATTTTTTCCAGCAGAAATTAATGGTGGCGTCGCTGCATTAAAAGCTTTTTCTGGTCCTTGTGGATATATGAAGTTTTGCCCTACTGGCGGTGTAAATCCTAAAAATTATCGGGATTATCTTGCACTTAGTAATGTACTTTGTGTTGGTGGGACTTGGTTTATTCCAACCGATGCTATTTCTAATGGTGATTTTGATAAAATTACTCAAATGGCAAAAGAAGCCGTTACTGGCGCCAAATAATTATTTTCCGCCGATATCATTCGGCGGTTATTCTGTTATTTAGTTATTTTTAACTTCTTAACCCTCGCCCACTTTCAATAAGTCGCCATGCAATTACATATAGTACAGAAACAAACAAAATTAACATTGAAAATGTGATCCATAGTGATACGTCAGTTACACCTAAAAAACCATAACGAAAACCATTAATCATATAAACGATTGGATTTAGTTTTGATACCCATTGCCAGAAAGTTGGTAGCATGGTTATTGAGTAAAATACTCCTCCAAGATAAGTTAATGGTGTTAATACAAATGTTGGAATAATACTGATATCGTCAAAAGTTTTTGCAAATACAGCATTTAATAATCCTGCTAATGAAAACAAAATCGAAGTTAATAGCAAAGTACAAATAACAAAGGGCCAAGAATGAACTTCAAAATGAACAAAAAATAACGATACCATCGTTACTAAAATACCTGTTAAAATACCACGCATCACACCTCCACCAACATATCCCCAAATCAAAATATGCGTTGGTACTGGTGCAACTAATAATTCCTCAATATTACGTTGAAATTTGGCGCTAAAAAAAGAAGAACAGACATTGGTATAAGAGTTTGTAATTACAGACATCATAATTAAACCAGGAACGATAAATGACATATAGCTAAAACCACCCATATCCCCCACACGTGAACCAATTAGATTACCAAAGATAATAAAATAAAGTGACATAGTGATAATAGGTGGGATCAACGTTTGCAACCAAATTCTTAAAAATCGTGTCACCTCTTTACGCCAAATACTTTTTAAAGCTATCCAATATAAATTACACATTATCACTTCCTTCTGAATTATTGTTGCGTAACAAATCAACAAATAGTTCTTCTAATCGATTAGTTTTATTTCGCATGCTAATCACTTTAACATTTTGATGATTGAGTTGCTCAAACAACTGATTTAAACCACGTTGTTTATCAACCTTAACTTCTAGCATTCCTGTATCAACATTTGTATAATTATAATCTGTTAAAACTATTGATTCACTTGTTGGTACATAATCGATAATAATAGTTTCAGATTGGCTATTAGCTAATAATTGACGCATAGAAGAATTCGCAATCAATTGACCATTTTGAATTATGCCAATATTACGACATAGCATTTCCGCTTCTTCTAAATAATGGGTAGTTAAAATAATCGTAATACCTTCATGATTGATTTCACGTAAAAAATCCCACATGGAACGTCGTAACTCAATATCAACCCCTGCTGTTGGTTCATCAAGAATTAATAATTTGGGTTCATGAACTAGTGCTCTTGCAATCATTAAACGTCTTTTCATACCACCTGATAACATGCACGCTCGACTGTGGCGTTTATCCCATAAATCTAAAATTCGCAGGTATTTTTCTGCTCGTTCTAAGGCCAATTTACGCGGTAGACCATAATAGCCTCCTTGATTAGTGATGATCTGAATCACTTCTTCAAATTGGTTAAAATTAAATTCTTGTGGTACCAAGCCTAATTGCCTTTTAGCATTGACAATATCGGTATCTAAATCGTAACCAAAAATTCGCACTTTACCCGAGGTTTTGGTTACCAATGAGCTTAGTATGCCAATAGTTGTTGATTTCCCGGCACCGTTTGGACCAAGCAATGCATAAAAATCACCTGCCTTAACCGTTAAATCAATACCTTTTAAGGCTTCTACACCATTTTTATAAATTTTTTTAAGTGCGACTAATTCAAGCGCAGGAATAGACGACATGATAAAATCCTAATTGAATAAGTTATGATTGAAATTATATAAACTCAATTATTAATGAGCTGCAATATTGACAACTTAATGAACTGTTGTAAAGGTATTTTTAGTTTTCTTTATTTTGATATAAATGAGTTATAATTTTCAGCTTTAGCGTACATTAACTTTAAGAAGCCATTAGCAGTATTTTGATGTGGTCTTAATTTTGATTCATAGCGATAAAAAATCACCTAAGGAATAAGTATTATGTTTAAAATTGGTTTAGTTTCTGTGTCTGATAGAGCTACAAAGGGTATCTATGACGATGAAGGTATTCCATCATTAATATCTTGGTTACAAACAGCATTGAAAACTCCATTTATTACCGAAAATCGAATAATTCCAGATGAAATATCTATTATTGAACAAACATTATGCGAATTTGTTGACCAATTACATTGTGATTTGATTCTAACCACTGGCGGTACAGGACCTGCCATTAGAGATGTCACCCCTGATGCTACTTTAGCAATAGCCGATCGGGTAATGCCAGGATTTGGTGAACAGATGCGTCAAATCAGCTTACATTTTGTACCTACCGCTATTCTTTCCAGACAAGTTGGTGTTATTCGAAAAAAATGTTTAATTTTAAACTTACCTGGCAGACCAAAATCGATAAAAGAAACGCTTGAGGGTGTAAAAAATAGTGAAGGAAAAATAATTGTTAATGGTATTTTTGCCAGCGTTCCTTATTGTTTAGAATTATTAGAAGGACCTTACATAGAAACGTATGAGCAAATAGTAAAATCTTTTCGCCCTAAAAGCAGCAACAAATCGAATATTTGATTTTATGCAAATCTTATGCATAATTATGTTTATAGAATGTAAATTCTATAACTTAATGTTTGATATTTAAATGATTTCAAAAATGTTTATAAAACTTATTCTTTTATACCGATATATTCAGCAATATTAATTTATTGCTATTTTAAGCTTAAACAGCAATAAATTAATTCCAAAGGAAAAATATGAAACAAGATGATCTGACTAAAGCTTTTAAAGAAATGCTTTTACAAGAAAAATTTAGTTCTCAAATAAGCATTGTACAAGCTTTACAAGAACAAGGGTTTGATAACATTAATCAATCCAAGGTTTCACGAATGTTAACCAAATTTGGGGCGGTTAGAACACGTAACGCAAAATCAGAAATGGTCTATTGCTTACCTGCTGAAATGAGTGTTCCTACAGCCAGTAGCCCATTAAAAAATTTGGTTGTTGATATTGATTATAATAGCTCAATGGTGGTAATTCGTACTAGTCCTGGGGCTGCACAGCTTATTGCCCGATTACTTGATTCAATTGGTAAATCAGAAGGTATTTTAGGTTCTATTGCTGGAGATGATACAATTTTCAGTACGCCAACTAAATCTTGTACGGTCAAAAGTTTATATCAAACTATTATTCAATTATTTGAACAAGAGTTATAACTATTATTCTAGAAATTAAAGTTTTAATAAATAATTTTTCCTATTTAACCTATTGACACATTTAGTAAAATCGTTAATTCTATATGATAATTAAATTGTAACTTAAGTTACGAGAACGAAGAGGCGCATTGCTCAGGTAGATTATTTTAGATACTGGAATCGATGATAAATGATTGAGGGGATGCAGTGCCGAGGTTTGATTGATTATCCAGAAAGCAATTAATCCGACTGCAAGGGCTGAATCCCTTGGGTTGTCACCCTAACAGGTGGAGCGCTTCGCGGTTTGTACTTTTTAAATAAGAACGGTAAATTGCACATACCCTCGCTCTAACTCTGTTAAAAATAAAATTTTTAATATGAGGAATACATGGAAACATCATTTGTAATTGCTAAGTTTGGTGGTACTAGTGTTGCTGATTATTCAGCAATGGTAAATAGTGCCAATATTGTTATCGCTAACTCATGTGTAAAAGTTGTAGTATTATCTGCATCTGCAGGTATTACGAACTTATTAGTAGCATTAGCTGAGGGTCGTGATTCTGATGTCCGAGCCCAGCATATAGCCAAAATTCAATCAATCCAATACAATATTTTAGAACAACTCCCTGAAAATCCAATATTAAGAGCTGAAATTGATCGCATCATTGCCAATATCGCATCTTTATCTGAAGCCGCAAGCTTAGCTACTTCACCCGCATTAACCGATGAGTTAGTCAGTCATGGTGAAATTATGTCTTCGAAACTATTTGTTGAGGTATTAAGAGAAAAACAAAAAAGTGCCATATGGTTCGATGTACGTAAAGTTATGCGAACCGATGATAAATTCGGTAAAGCTCAACCCAAAATTGAAGAAATCAAACAGCTTTGCTGTGCACATTTAAAATCCTTAAATACTAACGCGCTAATTGTTACTCAAGGTTTTATTGGCACAGAAAGTACAGGTAAGACTACAACATTAGGTCGTGGCGGAAGTGATTATACAGCAGCGTTACTTGGCGAAGCGTTAAATGCAACGCAAATAGATATTTGGACGGATGTTGCAGGTATTTACACTAATGATCCTCGCATTACACCATCGGCAAAAAGAATTGATGAAATATCTTTCGCTGAAGCTGCAGAAATGGCAACTTTTGGAGCGAAAGTTTTACATCCAGCAACATTAGTGCCAGCAGTACGAAGTAACATCCCTGTATTTGTTGGTTCAAGTAAAGCTCCACAAGATGGTGGTACGATTGTTTATAATACGAATAGTATCACATCTAAATTACCTGTGTTTAGAGCACTAGCATTACGACGCAAACAAACGTTGTTAACCTTAACCAGTTTAAATATGTTACATGCTCAAGGATTTCTTGCTAGAGTATTTACTATATTAGCTAAACATAATATATCCGTCGATTTGGTTACCACATCAGAAGTCAGTATCGCTTTAACTATTGATACAACAGGTACTTGTACTAATGGTAACAGTCTATTAACCAAAGAATTATTTGATGAGCTTTTAACTCTTTGTCATGTAGATGTTGAAGAAGATTTAGCTCTCATTGCCATTATTGGTAATAATTTAACTACGACAAAAGGTATAGCAAAAGAAGTATTTGGCGTGTTAGATGATTTTGTTATAAGACTTTGTTGTTATGGAGCAAGCACACACAATCTCTGCCTATTATCAAAAAGTAATGATGCAGAAGCAATTATAAAAATTTTACATAAAACCATTTTCGAATAAAAGCTTAAAAAGGGAGTGTTGATCTCCCTTATGCATAAATTTATATTACTATTGATTAGATACATGTTAAAAGATCGAAAAATTAACAAAAAACCTTAACTTTTATTACAAATAATTATAGAATAATCGTAAAGCATTATGTGAATAACATTATATGTAACGTATTCAAATAGTCGTTCTTTAATCTTTATATTAAATCATCTATCTCCATTTTTATGACCGTTAATCATTAATATAGTTAAAATTTGATTTACCAATTGTAATCAATAAAATTAAAACTTATATATTAATTTTAATATTTGATACATTTTCAAACTGTGTTTATAAGCTAAATTTAAACTTAATCAAACAAAGGAAATTATTATGGGTATTTTAAGTTGGGCTATTCTAGGATTAATTGCCGGTTGGATTGCAAAGTTCTTTATGCCGCTTGGAAGCGTGGGAGTAATTAAAACGATTTTATTAGGAATTGCAGGTGCCATCGTTGGCGGGTACATAAGTACATTTTTTGGATGGGGAAGTGTGACAGGATTTAATTTCCCTAGTTTATTTATCTCAGTGTTAGGTGCAATATTGCTTATTTACATCTACCGTCTGATGAAATAATATTCAGTTTTATACAGAATTGGCGGGAACTTCCCGCCAATGATTTATAAAAAATGAATCGAGATTATTATCGACGACATCACAGTCAATATAATTCTGTAAACTTAACTCATTTCCAAAATATCACTTTCTAAAATCCACGCACGCAAACAAAACTAAATTTTTCAAAATGCAATGAAATAGATAATATCGACACTATCCAAATGGTGATTGCATTATCAATTTCAATAAAATATTATGAAAATACAATAGGTAAATCTATAAATATAGCACAAAACCGTTTTCTTGGCTAAATTTCAGATAGCTACTATTTCAGTAGTCTCTTCATAAATGTCTTAAGTGAGACATTCGAAACATGAATAATTATTCCAATTTTGCATGATGGATTTATAATTACAGTATATAAAAGCATTTTAATAAATAATTTCACGATAACCGTATTTTTGTTATATTATTTAACAAACTTCATTAAATTAAACCTAAAGATTATAATGTTAAAAATATTCAATACATTAACTCGAGAAAAAGAAACCTTTAAATCAATTCATCCCAATAAAATTGGATTATATGTTTGTGGTGTAACTATTTATGACCTTTGTCATATTGGACATGGTCGCACCTTTGTCGCATTTGATGTTGTGACACGTTATTTGCGCTTTTTAGGTTATCAATTGACTTATGTTCGTAACATTACAGATGTGGATGACAAAATTATAAAACGTGCTCTTGAAAACGGTGAAACTTGTGAACAACTCACTGAACGCATGTTACAAGAGATGTATGCAGATTTTGATGCACTAAACATTAAGCGACCTGATGTTGAGCCTCGCGCTACTCAACAAATGCCACAGATTATTCAATTAATAGAAGAATTAATTGCAAAAGATCACGCTTATATTGCTGATAATGGTGATGTAATGTTTTCAGTAGATAGCGATCCTAATTATGGTATTTTATCACGTCAAAATTTGGAACAACTTCAAGCTGGTGCACGTGTTGATGTGGTTGATGTTAAACGTAATCCAATGGATTTTGTGCTTTGGAAAATGTCAAAACCTAATGAACCTAACTGGGATTCACCATGGGGTAAAGGACGCCCAGGTTGGCATATTGAATGTTCTGCGATGAACAGTTTTCAATTAGGTAATCATTTTGACATTCATGGTGGTGGTTCAGATTTAATGTTCCCTCATCATGAAAATGAAATTGCTCAATCTACCTGTGCTCATGATGGGCAATATGTTAATTATTGGATGCATTCAGGTATGGTAATGATAGACCAAGAAAAGATGTCCAAATCACTTAATAATTTTTTCACTATTCGCGATGTATTAAAACACTATGATGCTGAAACAGTCCGTTACTTTTTATTATCTGGTCACTATCGTAGTCAGCTTAATTACAGTGAGGAAAATTTAAAACAAGCTAGAATGGCTTTAGAACGGCTTTATACGGCACTTCGTGATACTGATGCTAATTATCCATATACAACAAAAGAGAGTAATTATTGCCATCAATTTTGTAATGCGATGAACGATGACTTCAATACTCCTGAAGCTTATTCGACCTTATTTGACTTAGCTCGAGAAATCAATAAAGCTAAAGCTGATAACGATATGCCGTTCGCCAACGAATTAGCGGCAGAATTGCGTTATTTAGCTGCTGTATTAGGCCTACTTGAACAAGATCCAGTGAAATTTTTACAAGGAAATCGACAAGATGATGCCGATGCTGAATTAATCGAAGCATTAATCAAACAACGTAACGAAGCCCGTGCTAGCAAAAATTGGGCTCAAGCTGACGAAGCACGTGATAAACTTAATGCAATGAATATTGTGTTGGAGGATGGGGCAAATGGTACAACTTGGCGGAAAAAGAGTTAATCCATTAAATTATCCTTACCATAATCGGTTATTGTTCAAAAATACCCACCCTTTTGTGGGTATTTTTATTCCTAAAAAATTACAACTTTTTATCAATCGACGTTAAAATTCCTCGTAAAATATTGAGCTCTTGTTGTTCAATTCGCGCTCGTGTAAACAATCTTCGCAAACGCCCCATAATTTGCCCTGGGTGATTAGCATTGATAAATTCTGTTTGCAATAAAGTTCTCTCTAAATGTTGATAAAAACGCTCAATATCAATATCTTTAGGGTACTCAGTTGTATGCGTATTTGAAGTTCCTTGCTCTGATGAACTATCTTGAAAGTTTAACAATGACATACGAATTTCATAACACAGTACTTGTACTGACATCGCTAAATTTAAAGAACTGTAGTGAGGGTTAGCTGGAATACCAACATGGAAATGGCATTTTTGCAATTCATCGTTGGTTAAACCCACTCGTTCTCGACCAAATACTAACGCAACTTGAGCATTAACGGCTTCATCAACGATTTTATCACCGCACTCTTTTGGTGTTAAATTGGGCCATTGTAAAGTACGAGGACGAGCGCTGGTACCTATCACGAGTGAACAATCAGCTATTGCCTCTTTTAAAGATGAAAAGATTACTGCATTTTTAATAATATCACTAGCACCTGCTGCTAATGATATTGATTGTGAATCAGGCTTTATCACTGGATTGACTAAACAAAGGTTGGATAAACCCATGGTTTTCATTGCTCTGGCAGCAGAACCCATATTACCAGTGTGGGACGTTTCAACCAAAATAATTTTAACATTATCTAAATAGCTCACATCTTCCTCATTAAAAGATCTTATAAAATAAATGAAATTGGTATTTACTTACAGTATATAGCAAAGCTAAGTAAAATGCAGTGTGATACTCTTATAACCATAAAATACATGATTAATAAAACCTTTTTTTTAAATTAAAAATCATAAAAAACTTATTTTATTAATAAACTTCTTATTGACGAAATAAAAATAATTTGCCAATGTATTAATAGAAAAATTAAAAAATATCAACTTAGTTGTTTGAAATTATAAAGGAGGTCGATTATGGCTTTAAGTATTACCAGTAAACAAATGGATATTACTCCATCAATTCGTAGTTATTTAGAAGATAAATTTTCGAAATTAGATAAATGGAGAGCGCTGTTAATCAATCCTCATTTTATATTATCTAAAGACCCTGATGGATTTATTATAGATGCCACAATTGCCACAAAAGGAACACCACTTGTCGCATCTGCAAAAAATATAGATATGTATACAGCTATTAACGATCTTATAGGTAAACTTGAAAAACAGCTAAATAAAATTCAACATAAAGGCGAAGCACGTCGAGCAACGGAAAGTATTAAAGGAGCAATTTTTGAAGAAGAAATCGAATAAATAAATCGTCCTGTTTTTTTAATTGGTACTACTTTAAGTAGTACCTTTATTTATATAGCTTGTTATAATATTATTAACCTTTAAAAAAATCTAATAAAAATGAAAGTAAACCCTTTATTACCTTTACGAGATAAAATTAACGAACTGGATCAGACTCTCTTAGAACTTATTGCTAAACGTCGAGAGCTTTCAACACAAGTCATTGATACTAAAATTCAGGCAAACATACCTGTACGCGACTTGGAGCGTGAACGTTCATTGATTAAATCATTAATTGAACATGGCAAAAAACATCATCTCGATGAGATTTTTATCAAACATTTATATCAAATAATTATTGAAGATTCTGTGCTTTTACAACAAAAAATTCTACAAGAAAAACTGAATTATGGCGCTATCTCGACCGCAAAAATTGCCTTTTTAGGTCCCATAGGATCTTATTCTCATACGGCTGCTCGCCGCTATGCTAGTGCTCATTTAGAGCAAATCGTTGAATCCAGTTGTGCTACTTTTAAAGATGTTTTCGAACAAATAGAAAAAGGCATTGTTGATTATGGTATTGTACCAATTGAAAACTCAAGTTCTGGATCCATTAACGAAATTTATGATTTACTACAAAAAACGAATTTACACATTATTGGAGAGCTATCACTACCAATTGATCACTGTATTTTAGCTATCCCAAATACCCAATTAGATCAAATTGATACTGTATATAGTCATCCACAACCATTCCAACAATGTTCATATTTTTTGGAAGGATATCCGCATTGGAAGATTGTCTTTTGTGATAGTACATCATCAGCTATGGAAATGGTCGCTAAGTCAAACAAACCTAATTTCGCTGCTATGGGTAATAAAGATGGCGGCGAACTTTATGGATTACAAGTTCTTGAACATAGTTTTGCAAATCAAAAAGAGAATATAACGCGATTTATAGTTTTATCTCGTAAACCAGTTCAAGTATCCGATCAAATCCCAGCTAAAACGACCATACTAATGAAAACAGGCCAGCAAGCAGGCGCACTCGTTGATGCTCTATCTGTGTTACGGAATCACAATATTGTCATGACGAAACTTGAATCTCGTCCAATTCACGGTACGCCATGGGAAGAGATGTTTTATATCGACCTACAAGGTAATCTTTATTCCGAGGAAATGCAAAATGCATTAAAACAGCTAGCTAAAATCACTCTATATACAAAAGTGCTCGGTTGTTATCCAAATAACTCAATTACTGCTGTAATGTAATGACTGTAACCATCTCTCCCTTTGCAAAAGCTGTATTAAAATGGTATGAAAAGTATGGCAGAAAAACGCTACCATGGCAGATCGAAAAAACGTCTTATCATGTGTGGCTATCTGAAGTAATGTTGCAACAAACACAAGTTGCAACTGTTATCCCCTACTTTAACCGTTTTATTAAGTTATTTCCTAAAATAACGGATTTAGCAAAAGCACCTATTGATGATGTATTACATCTTTGGACAGGGCTAGGTTATTATGCCCGTGCTCGTAACTTACATAAAGCGGCACAAATTATTAATAATAAGTTTAATGGATTATTTCCGAGTCAATTTGACGATGTAGTGGCATTACCAGGAATTGGCCGTTCAACAGCTGGAGCAATTTTATCGCTTTCACAAAATCAGCATTACCCAATTTTAGATGGTAATGTAAAACGTGTTTTAACTCGATATTTTGCTGTTGAAGGATGGCCTGGTAATAAAACAGTCGAAAATAAACTTTGGCAATTAAGTGAACAGGTTACACCGAAACAAAATATTGCCAAATTCAATCAAGCAATGATGGATATTGGTGCGATGGTTTGTACTCGTACTAAACCTAAATGCACACTATGCCCATTGCATAAAGATTGTATTGCTTATAAGACAGAAAGTTGGCAACAATATCCAACAAAAAAAACGAAGACAACCAAGCCAGAAAAAACCGCCTATTTTTTGATGTTAGAATATAATCGTTCTATTTGGTTAGAAAAAAGACCTCCGTTAGGTATATGGGGAGGCTTATATTGCCTACCAGAATTTTCAAATGATCAAGATCCAAAAGAGTGGTTAGAAAAAAGGGGAATTATTACGACTGAACCTAAACAGTTAAACTCATTCAGACATACATTTAGCCATTTTCATTTGAATATTACGCCAATTTATTGTGTTATTACCAATATTATAAAATGTTGGGACGAATCTTCTGGCTATTGGTATAAACTTGAATCAAATAATGCAAAAATAGGACTCGCTACACCCGTTTATAATTTATTGAAACAATCTGCTTAACATTACTGTCAAGCAGAAGCAAATATATTTAATGTATAATCAGCCATTATATTTTGTTACATTTATTTTTTATGCATTGCAAACAATCTCAAGATTTAACAAACTGGTTAGTTTTTTTAATGGCATTTGCGATTGGTATCACTATTGCCAGCAATTATTATGCTCAGCCACTACTACATTCAATTACTCATGATTTGAATATTGCAGTTGATCATGCCGGCTTAATTATAATGGTAGCACAGTTAAGCTATGCTGTTGGTTTACTTTTTATCACACCGCTTGGCGATAAATTTGAACGAAAACGATTAATTATTATTTTAATGATATTATGCACTTTTGGGCTTATGATTAGTGCTTTGTCAAATAACCTATGGATGCTAATAATAGGTACATCCATAACAGGACTATTTTCAACCGTTGCACAAGTTTTAATTCCTTTTGCGGCAACTTTATCAAAACCTCAACAACGCGGTAAAATTGTTGGTACATTAATGAGTGGAATGTTAATGGGAATTTTATTGGGTAGATCCTTTGCCGGCGCTATTTCAACTCTTTCCGATTGGCATTATGTCTATTGGATTGCAACAGGTATTATGTCTATAGTTACGCTATCTCTCTGGATTTCACTGCCTAGTTACCGTAATACGGTTAATATAAACTACTTTCAATTATTATGCTCAATTGGTTCATTGTACAAACAAGAACCCATCCTCAGAATTCGTTCGTTATTAGCCATTATATCATTTGCACTTTTTTCTTTATTATGGACACCTCTTGCCTTTTTATTAAGTAATGAACCTTATCACTATTCCGACTTTATTATAGGTCTATTCGGAATTGCAGGAGCGGCTGGTGCACTAGGTTCGCCTATAGTGGGTAAATTATCAGACAAAGGTAAAGGTAGACTTGCTACCACAATAGGATTATGTTTATTGCTCATATCATGGTTACCACTTTCATTGGCTCAATACTCAATCATTGCTTTAGTATTGGGAGTAATTCTATTAGATTTTTCAGTTCAAGTTACACATGTTTCAAATATGAGTGCAATTTATCAAATAAGGCCTGATGCCCGTAGCAGAATGAATACTGGTTATATGATATTTTACTTTGTTGGTGGAATGCTTGGTTCAATCGGTTCTACTTATTTATTTAGCCATTATGGATGGATAGCAATTGTAATATCAGGAACAATTTTGGGACTCATGGGCATCATTTGTTGGATATTTTATACAAAAACGTATAGTGAACCTAAAACTTTTTTACAAACTAATTGATATTTAAAATATCGTTTAATTTTGACTTTAAGTAAAAACAAAATTATTATCCCTCAACATAAAAGCGTTGAACTTTGAGGGTAAATGAAAACTGATAATAAAAAAGTTATTATTAAGTAAATGGAACAAGCTATCACATTTTTTTGCATGTTTGTTAAAGCTATTCAATCATTGACAATGGAAAACTATTTTGAACTCAATTAAATCATGATGTTGATATTTACTTTTACTGATATATAAATTAATTTAATACTTTTATTAAGTTACCTAAGGAGTCATTTATGGCGACAATCTCTTTTCTTAATACTCCCTTCATCATCAAAAATTTATCATTAAAAAATCGTATTGTAATGCCCCCTATGTGCCAATATCAAGCAACCGATGGTATGCCTAATGATTGGCATTTTATTCACTATGTATCTCGAGCAATTGGTGGTGTAGGTTTAATTATTGTTGAGATGACAAATGTCGCTCCTAATGGACGTATTTCACCTAATTGTCTTGGGTTATGGAACGATGATCAGCGTGATCAATTTAAACGCATTGTAGATGCTGTACATGCTCAAAATGGTAAAATTGCCATTCAAATTGCTCATGCCGGTCGAAAAGCTTTAGGTGCTTCAGATGTTGTATCTTGTTCACCTATTCTTTACGATGGTTCAAACGAAGCCAATTCTAAATGGCAATATCAAATGCCAAGAGAATTATCAAAAGATGAAATCAAAGATATTATTAAAAAATTTGAAGAGTCAACAAAACGAGCCGTTGAAGCAGGTTTTGATGCCATTGAAATTCATGGTGCGCACGGATATTTAATTCATCAATTCAGTTCCTCAAAAACGAATCATAGAACCGATGAATATGGTCAGGATAAATTATTATTTGGTGAACAAGTTATAAAAGCAGCTAAATCTGTCATGCCTAGCGATATGCCACTTATTATCCGTTTTTCAGCGCAAGAATATAGTAAAGATGGATATGATATAGAATATGGGCGCCAAATAGCAAAACGCTTTGCTGATGCAGGAGCTGATATTTTAGATGTAAGTGGCGGCGGCGATGGTCAATTAGATCCAGCTCATACACCACTGTTTCATGCTGGATATCAAGTATATCTTGCTCGGGCGATCAAACAAGCAATCAATTTACCAGTAATCACTGTTGGCATGCTAGAAGATCCTTACCTAGCAGATTATGTATTAAGTACTGGTGATGCTGATCTAATCGCTATTGGACGAGGATTATTAAATGATCCGTATTGGGCAATACATGTACCATCTTCACCATTTGTACCAGCACCTTATCAAGTTGCTTTCAAATAATTCGACTTTGAATAAAATCCTGTAAACACATTACAGGATTTCAATACTCAGATAAAATTAAATATGCATTGCATATTTAATAAGTTGTTTTTTCAATGGTGAACAATTATCTATAGCATTCATACCGATAGTTCTTAGCGTTTTTTTCAATATATTATCACCATGAAACATATCTTGAATAGTTCTCATCGCAGTTAACATTACTAACGTATCTTTACGACGAGTGAATTGAAAAGATTTTAAATTTTCAGCAAGTCCAAAATCTTTTTGTTTATCATGTAACTGTTTAATGGTCGAAACTAATAAAGCAGAATCCTGAAAACCTAAATTCACTCCTTGCCCTGCTAGAGGATGAATAGTATGTGCTGCATCACCAATTAACACTAATCGATGTTTAATAAATTGTCTAGCCAAACGCGCTTTCAAAGGAAACACCGTACGTTTATTAATTACTTGGCATTTGCCTATTTTATCATCGGTTAATTTAAACAATTCTTGGCAAAACTTATATTCAGAAAGCGAGGTTAACATTGTTGTTTGATCAGGTTTAGTTGACCATACTAAACAACTTTTATTTTCTTGCCAAAGTGGTAAAAACGCAACAATACCATTTGGATAAAAAATTTGTTTGGCACAAGACTGATGGGGATATTGAGTCTCAACTGTTGTAATTAATGCATGATGAAGATAATTACGTTCAAAAACTGAAATTTTTTCGTGGTTTCGCAACCAAGAGTGTGCACCATCAGCACCAACAATCAGTTTAGCTTGTAAAATAGTATTATCAGATAAAGTTAAAAAAGCATAATCGGCATTATAAGTATTATCAATGGCTGTGAGATTAAAAATTGTTATATTGTGATTTTCTTCAGCAAATTGATACAAACAGTGAGAAATTAGATTATTTTCGATAATATAACCAAGATTAGGATACCCATAATCTTTTGCATGAGCTGAAAGATGTGCTAAACCGTTTTTTTCCCATACACCTATTTCGGTAAATTCTTGTACACGATGACTATTGAATAAATCGCTCCAAATGCCTATTTTAGACAAATACCTTTGGCTAGCACCATTAATTGCTGAAGCTCTAACGCCTATTTCGTGGTGAGGAAAAGATTCATAGCAATGAACCCTAGCATCGATAATCGCAATCTTTAAATCATATTGACTAAGTGCACAAGCCGTAGCTAGCCCAACTAAGCCACCACCAACAATGGCAACATCAAAATAAGTATTCATAAGATCAGTGGCTACTTATTATCTTTTTTTAATTCACTATCATCATTCATCGCTTTTTTAAAGCTTTTTAATGCAAAACCAAGATCTGAACCTAAATTACGCAATTTTTTAGTACCAAATACTAAAACGACCACGGCAAGAAACACTAAAAGGTGTGGGATACTAAATGACATAATAAAACCCTCTTACTTAACTACTCTTATCTATTTAAACATTTTCTTAGACGCAAGTTTTAATGAGGTATCATTATACTCTTTTTGTGAAAGGATTTCATAACTAGATTACGAATAAAAAAAAGACCTGTATAAACTATACAGGCCAACATGAAATATAAGGAATATAAGGAAAGAAAACAATGAAAAATCCTTACACTGCTTATTATCCATTTTTTTTCGCTTCAGTCAACGTTTTTATTTGTTTTTTTGTTTTATAAAAACGAATCATTAAAAACAAGAATAAAACATTAAAAATCATAATATTAAATCAAATTGATACTAAAATTTAGCCATTCCGCTAATTAGATTAAAATCAAAAATAAAATAAAAAAATGTTATTAACCATAAAAATAGCATAAACAAGACACAAAACAACAGATTTAAACCGAAAAATATCATTCATCAATTTTTTTCTAAATATCGGTACAACTATCTTAAAACGCAAAAAAACATTTTTCACAATATTATAACTCGCACAAAAAACGTTAAACCGAAGAAAAACACATTAAACACATATTATTCCCAATACCATGTATATAAAACTTAAAAAATATGCTCTATAATTAGCGAACGGATGAAAAAAGAAAAACGAGACAGAAATGAATATGATCAAAAATAAAAATGTCAAAACCTTCAAAGACAGACTATACAACTCGATGCAAGGTTTATCTGTTTCTGCTTTTGCGAAGAAATGTGATATGTCAGAAACTGTTATCAGGGATTATTTATCAGGAAAAACTTATCCCTCACTTACTCGTTTAGAGGTAATAGCTGAAAAATGTAATGTTTCATTTAACTGGCTTGCAACAGGTTACAGACTTGAAGTATTTGATCCCAAAGATGATGATGATGATGTATATAATGAAAATATATATCGTATTCCTGTTTATAAAAAACAATTACCGACAAAAGAAGAAGCACAATATCAACGTTTTATTCGTGAAACACCGCCAGTAATGAATTACCCAGTTGTAGAAGGCTGGGCATCCCATCGTGGTTTAGACATAAAAAAATTAATTCTCTATTGGGCAAAAGGTGATTTAATGTCTCCTGAAATTGAAAATAATAATGGACTTATTATAAACACGGATATCACTGAAATTATTGATGGAGCGATATATTTAATCGAATATGAAAATTTCACCCTATTAAGAAAAATTCGTCTAACGCTGAGCAGTTGGATTTTAATATGTAACAATAATCAATATCCAACAATTGAAGTACCTAAAGCACATTTTGATAAGTACAATATCGTTGGTCGTGTTGTACAAATAATTAAAGACGTCTTCTAAATTTAATAAATAGAAATCTTCTGTTTTTCAATATATAATTGCTGATGTGGGGAAATATTAATCAGATCTTTCCTCACTATTTTTTATATTCATAACTTATTTCATGATAGGTAGATAGTTAAGCAATGTTTATTTAAAATTTCACATAAAATTGGATGTTAGAATAATTGATATCTATTAACCCTAAACTTGTATTCCAATATCACTAATATATTTACCAAACAAATATCATTTTAATAATTAGGTCTTTTATGTATCGATTTTTTGAAAAATTGGTGTCGCCTTATCCTAAAGATGCTCCTCAACCGGCGGCTAAAAACTTTTTTAGTTTTATATGGCAGTCAACCAAAGGCACTCGCATATTTATGCTATTATTAATCTTATTGAGTGGATTAAGTGGTGCTTTCGAAGCTTTTTTATTTGCAGCATTAGGTAAAGTGGTCGACTGGCTCGCAGACGCTGAACCATCTAAATTTTGGCAGCAAGAAAAAACAACATTAATTATTCTGGCTATAATAATTTTAGCAAGCACACTGATCATTAGTTTACAAACGATTATTAAACATCAATGTCTCGCCGGAAATTTTCCAATGAGAATGCGTTGGAATTTGCATAGATTGGTTCTTAACCAAAGTATGCGCTTTTTCCAAGATGAATTTGCTGGGAGAATATCAGCAAAAGTGATGCAAACATCCCTTGCTGTTAGAGATACTTGTTTTTTAGTCGCGGATATTTTTATCTATGTTCTTATTTCATTTATTGCTATGGCGGCTGTTATTGGGCAATTAGATCCTTGGTTATTAATGCCTTTTCTTGGTTGGGGTGTGCTTTATGGGATTGCGATGTACTACTTTATTCCACGCTTAAGTAAAGTTGCTAGCATGCAGGCAGACGCGCGTTCTACCATGACCGGAAGAGTCACCGATGCTTATACCAATATCATGACCGTTAAACTGTTCTCACATGCAGGTAATGAAGCCAAATACGCTCAAGAATCAATGGATGAGTTTTTAGTTACCGTTAATCAGCAAATGCGTTTAGTCAGCAGTTTTGAAATTGTAAACCATATATTATCTATTACGTTGATACTTTGCACGACTGGTATTGCTTTATGGTTATGGACCGATCAATTAATTGGCATTGGAGCAATTGCCACAACTACCGCCGTCGCATTACGATTGAATGGTTTTTCTCACTGGATCATGTGGGAACTTGCTGCTCTATTTGAAAATATTGGTGTAGTAAAAGATGGCATCAATACATTTTCTTCAACTAAAACTGCTCACGATCAACCAAATGCAACAGAACTTATTGTTAAGCAAGGTAAAATAGAGTTTAAACACATTAATTTCAATTATGATATCAACAGACAAAAGTCAACCATTCAAGATTTGGATTTAACAATTAATTCAGGTGAAAAAATAGGTTTAGTCGGTCGTTCTGGAGCAGGGAAATCTACACTTATTAATTTATTATTACGCTTTTATGATTTACAAAGTGGTAAAATTATTATTGATGGACAAGATATCAAAACTGTTACTCAAGAAAGCTTACGTGCTCAAATTGGTATGGTAACTCAAGATACATCCCTATTACATCGCTCTGTACGAGAAAACTTGATCTATAGCAACAGTCAAGCCACTGAAGAAGAGATGATTACAGCAGCGAAAAAAGCTCATGCTGATAGCTTTATTCAAACACTTGTTGATGCAAATGGTCGAACAGGCTATGACGCATTTGTAGGAGAGAGAGGCATAAAATTATCAGGTGGACAACGGCAGCGCATTGCAATTGCCAGAGTAATATTAAAAAATGCTCCCATTCTATTATTGGATGAAGCTACCAGCGCACTGGATTCTGAAATTGAACAAGCAATTCAAGAAAGTTTATATACTTTAATGGAAGGCAAAACCGTTATTGCCATTGCTCACCGGTTATCAACTATCGCAGCAATGGATAGATTAGTTGTACTTGATCAAGGTAAAATTATTGAGCAAGGAACTCACAAAGAGTTGCTCGATAAAAATGGACTATACGCTCAACTATGGAAACATCAAAGTGGTGGATTCTTAGGGGAAAATGTGTAAACATCAATCTATTACAACAAAGAGTGATAGGACACATATAAGATTAAGTACTAATATGTGTCCTTGATGAGTTAGTCAATCAGTTAATAAAATTTTTATAAAACTCTGATTCAAATCGCATTATTGCACTATTTTTTGGTTCTCCTCGTGTATCAGCATGATATCCTGATAATAACTGCACAAACGCCAAATATTTACCATTGTTCTTTTGAATAAATCCAGCCAGATTATAACTACCTTGAATATAACCCGTTTTGGCTCGAATGGTTTCCTTAAATGGGATTTGATTAAAACTTTTACGATTTTGCAAAGTACCATCAACTCCAGCAATCGGTAGCATTTCAATAATTCCTAACTGCTCATTATTCGCTGAAATATATTGTAATATTTCCATTAATTTGTCTGCACTAACTAAGTTTAATCGGGATAATCCCGATCCATCAACAATGACTAAATTTTCAAGATTAATACCGGCTTTCGTTAGTAAAATTTGTTTGACTGCATCACTACTATTACGCCAAGTCCCTGCTATATTGTAATAATGTACCCCAAGAGTTCTAAAAATAGCATCTGCATATAAATTATTTGATTTTTTGAGCATAACAGTCAGTATTTCAGAAAGTGGGACTGATTGACTGGAAGTGAGTAAAATCAGTTGTGAATTATTTTTTTTATTCTTCTCTAAAATTTTACCATTAAGAACGATTTTTTGTAATTTAAGCTCTTTTTTTAAAATTGCAGAAAAATAAGCTGCTCCATCAAGTACCGCAAATTTTAATGGTATTTTATTATTACCTGAAGCAATGCATCCTGATAGGTAATAACGATTTTTATCCGAATAACTCACATCTAACTCACAATATTTATCATTCAAATCTTTACTATTAGTGGAAATCGTTTTGATATCAGCAGATACCACTACTGGAATATTAGATGATACTGAAACAGATGCTTTAGAGCCCACCTTTCCTGGTATAACTGTTGCATAAAAACAATTATCGTTTATGATTGCAGCTGAGGGAGGTGCATTATAACAAGCGGTTAAATTATTCCATGACCAACCCGCAGCTTTATCATGACTGGCAAAGACTGAAGTGTCTAAAATGATATTTCCAGCAATTTTTTCAATACCTTTTTGGTGCAGTTCAGTAAGCATTATTTTTAATCTATCACTAGAGAAAGTAGGATCCCCACTTAATTGTATGATAAGGTCCCCATTTAACTGCTTATTACTTATTGAACCATTAGTTTTCATAAGAGTTTTAAAGCGAAAATCACCCCCTAATTCAAGCTGTGCAGCTAAAGCGGTAATAACTTTTTGAGTACTAGCTGGTTGTTTAAATTGATCACTCTTATATTTTGCTAATGTTTTCGGATTACTACCAACAGATTGAACTAAAATAGATAAATCACTTCCTTTAGGTAACGTTGATAAATAAGGTTCTATTGACTGTGCATGTAATAATCCTGATAGAAAAAGAAGAATACATAAAATAATTATCCTGATATTATTCATGAAAATTGGCTCAAAATGTTATTTAACTATAATAGTCAATGGTTTTTTTCAAATATAACTTTTTTTGATTTAGCTAGCAATATATACTATATCACTTTTATACTTACATAGTACCGTTTATATAAAACAGTTCCAATTTCCCAAATTATCTGTGTATCAATATTATAACTAGGTGTCATAAATATGATTCAACACTCATTAGGATTTCCAGTAGAAACAGTATTAGTATTCGTTGGGTTATCCCTAACTGCAATTATTATCGACTTATATGCTCACCATAATGATAAACCTATCAGTTTAAAAAATGCAATTGGATGGTCAATTTTTTGGATAGCTGTTGCATTATGTTTTGCTTTATTTCTATATATTCATCATGGTAGTACAACAGCAAGTTTATTTATAACTGGTTATATACTTGAAAAAGCATTATCTGTCGATAATCTGTTTGTTATTATGGCCATTTTTTCATGGTTTACCGTCCCCAATAATTACCGTCATCGCTTGCTTTACTGGGGAGTTATTGGTGCCATTATTTTCCGAGCAATATTTGTAATAATTGGAACAAGCTTATTATCTTTAGGTCCATGGATGGAATTAGTTTTCTCAGTTATGGTTGCTTTTACGGGAATAATGATGCTAAAAAATCATAATAGAGATGAAGAAATTAAAGATTACTCCCATCATATCGCCTTTCGCATAGCAAAACATATTTTTCCTTCTTATCCTAAAATTGTAGGGCACACTTTTTTATTAACTCAAAAACAACTCGATACCGAACTAGCAAAACCAGAAAACAACGATTTAGTTGGCAAAATTTCTAAAAGTGCCGTCTATGCAACACCGCTATTTCTATGTATTGTTGTTATTGAACTCAGTGATGTTATGTTTGCTTTTGACTCAGTCCCAGCGGTGATTGCGGTTAGTCAAGAACCATTAATTGTTTATAGTGCCATGATTTTTGCTATTTTAGGACTGAGAACGATGTATTTTGTCTTAGAAGCTATGCGACAATATTTAGTTCATCTTGGTAAAGCAGTCATCTGTTTACTATTTTTTATTGCTGGTAAATTAGCTTTAAACGCCAGTAATCACCTGTTTGGTTACGGACCTGATATAAGCCCAACCTTTAGCCTTTATATCGTTTTAGGAATTTTAGTCCTAGGTATTATTGCCAGCTTTATCTGGCCAGAAAAAAATAATGAGTAACTGAACTGGAATTGGCAGGAGACCCTGCCAATATATTTAATTTACATTATTGTCTTTTTAATGAACGAATATAATAACTTACACCCAATATCATAAACCAAATAGGTGTTGCAATTAAAGCTTGACAAGTATCTTTCTCTAATGTAAGCAACACAATCATAAATGCAAAAAAGACCAAACAGACAAAGCACATCAAAATACCGCCAGGCATTTTAAAGCTAGATTGTTCATGCAAATCTGCTTTCTTACGACGATAAGCAATATAGGAAATTAAAATCATTGACCAAATAAACATAAATAAAATAGCTGAGATAGTCGTAACTATGGTAAATGCCTCCATCACATTAGGCACAAGATAAATCAATACCACTCCACCAAATAAGCAAAGACAAGAAAACCACAAACCATTAGCTGGAACCGAGCGACTTGACAACTTTCCGAAAGGCTCTGGCGCATCTTGTTTTTTTGCAAGTCCAAATAACATACGACTCGTTGAGTAAATACCACTATTAGCCGAAGAAGCTGCTGAAGTCAGTACGACAAAATTAATAACGCTTGCCGCAGCCGGTAATCCTATTAAGCTAAATAATTCAACAAACGGACTTTTATTTGGTGAAATAAATATCCAAGGTGTAACACTCATAATTATGATTAGAGAAAACACATAGAAAAAGATAATTCGAGCAGGCACAGAATTAATTGCTCGTGGCAAATTTTTATCTGGATCGACGGTTTCTGCGGCGGTAGTACCAACCAGCTCAATCCCTACAAAAGCAAAAATTGCAATTTGAAAACCGGCAAAAAAGCCTATAGTACCATTAGGAAAGAAGCCACCATATTCCCATAGATTTGAAAATGCTGCTGTTGTATCAGTTTGAGTGGAATGAAATGAGATTAAAATTAGCATAACTCCAATGGCAATTAATCCTACAATCGCAACAATTTTAATCATTGAAAACCAAAATTCTGTCTCACCAAACATTTTTACGGTCAATAAATTTAAGGTTAATAATAAAATAACCGTCAAAAACATCGGTATCCACGACTGTAACTCAGGAAACCAGTGTTGTGAATACCCCGCAATGGCAACAACGTCTGCAATTCCGGTAATAACCCAGCAAAACCAATAAGTCCAGCCGGTAAAAAAACCAGCCCAAGGACCTAAAAGGTCATTGGCAAAATCGCTAAAGGATTTATACTTCAAATTAGAAAGAAGTATTTCACCCATTGCACGCATAACAAAAAACAGGATAAAACCAATAACCATATATACCAAAACGATCGAAGGTCCAGCGAGACTTATCGTTTTACCTGACCCCATAAATAAGCCTGTACCGATTGCACCACTAATGGCAATTAATTGGATATGTCGGTTAGAAAGGTTTCGCTTTAGATCATGGTTAGAGGATTTAATGCTCATTGCTATTATTACCTTTTATTTTCACAATTTTCCGATTCAAAGAGTATGAGACTATAAAGTCTATAGAATCAAATCGCAAGCTGAATTGTTATGAAAACTTTTTATGGATTCATAATAATTATCTATAGTTTCTTATAATAGAATTGTGTAGCATAACCAACTATCCTTTATAACTTATTATAATAAATGATTAATATGAAACAAAATAACCATTGCTTTTATTTATCAGTCTTATTTATTTTGATTATCTTATCAGTATCAACTGGCTGTCAAAGCAATTTAAATAAAAATACTAAACAAGATCAACAATACAGCGATGGTAAGTTGCTCTTACCTTTTAATGTATCACCTACCCATTTGAGTTATCCTGTTAACATATCCGATTATGTTATTCAGATTGCAAAGATTGAATCTTCATCCCCGGAGTTGTATCGTCAAAATGAACATATTTATACCGCTATTAATAACTGGATTACTAACTTATTAGATTTCGATGAACTTCTTAAAGTCGGATTAAATAGTTATGGGTTGGCTGGACAAGATGGCTATGGTAATGTACATTTCACTGGTTATTATACACCTGTCATCAAAGCAAGACATACCCCAACATTAGAATTCAAATATCCTATTTATAAAATGCCAGCAATAACTAAAGGGCAATTGCCTAGCCGCGAACAAATTTATAATGGCGCATTAGCCGATAAAGGGTTGGAGATAGCTTACAGTAACTCTCTAATGGACAACTTTATTATGGAAGTTCAGGGAAGTGCTTATATTGATTTTGAAGATGGCAATCCTTTAGTATTTTTCAGTTATGCGGGTAAAAATGGTTATAGCTACTCAAGTATTGGGCAATTGTTAGTAAAACAAGGTGAAATAAAAAAAGAAGAATTGTCAATGCAAGCAATAAAAGATTGGTCTGAAAATAAAAGCGAAGAAAATCTTAAAAAATTACTGATTCAAAATCGTTCTTTTGTATTTTTTGAACCAAAATATAATGCAGAAGTAAAAGGTGCAGCATCCATCCCCTTAATTGCAAATGCATCGGTTGCTTCTGATAAGACATTAATTCCCATTGGCTCAGTGATATTAGCCGATGTTCCTCTTCTTGATCAAGATGGTCAGCATCGAGGTAAAAGAGAGACGCGATTAATGGTAGCACTAGATGTAGGGGGAGCTATAAAAGGTCAACACTTTGATCTTTATCTCGGGATTGGTGAAAAACCAGGCGCACTAGCTGGTTTTTACAATCACTATGGACGAGTATGGTTGATAAAACCTTAATTTACGAACATCGACGACATTAAAAGAACCTGTTAGAATAAACTAATATAAGTTGCATTAAGGATAACTCATGAGATTATGCGATCGAGATATCGAAACGTATTTACAAAATGGTAAATTAAAAATAACCCCTCAGCCCGCACAAAACTGCATCAATGGTGCAACTATTGATGTAAGATTAGGCAATAAATTTCGTACATTTAGGGAACATACTACACCTTATATTGATTTAAGCGGTCCTAAAGAACAAGTATCTGCGGTTTTAGAAAAAGTGATGAGTGATGAAATTGTATTATCTGAAGGTGATGCATTTTACCTTCATCCTGGTGAGTTAGCATTAGCCGTGACTTTGGAATCAGTTACAATTCCTAATGATTTAGTTGGCTGGTTAGATGGGCGCTCATCCCTTGCCAGACTTGGGCTTATGGTACACGTTACAGCCCATCGTATCGATCCTGGCTGGCAAGGACAAATTGTGCTAGAGTTTTTTAATTCCGGAAAAATACCATTAGCTCTTAGACCAGGAATGACAATAGGAGCACTTAGCTTTGAAACACTAACGGGTCCAGCAGCTAGACCGTATAATAGTAGACAAGATGCAAAATATAAAGATCAACATGGCGCAGTTGCTAGCCGTATTGATAAAGACTAAATCACCCAGTAGTTTTTATTCTGAAGGAATATTAACATGATCAAAAAAATATTAGTTACTCTTTTAATTTTAATCCTACTTTCTGCCATTGGTATTGTATCTCTTATTGTTTTTGTTGATCCTAATAATTATAGAGGATTTATTTCTAATACCGTTAAAGATAAAACAGGTTATGAATTAACTATTGATGGTAATTTACGATGGCACATTTGGCCACAAGTTAGCATATTAACTGATTCAGTTAAATTATCAGATATTGATGCCAAAAAACCAATTTTAACAGCAGATAATATGCGCCTTGATGTAGAACTGTTTCCTTTATTTTCAAAAAAATTAACGGTCAAAAATGTTTTTATAAAATCCGCTATTATCAATATTACCGATGAAAGTAAAGGACAAGTTTACAAACATAAAGCTCAACAACAAACAACTACAGATGAAAATCAAACTTCCCAAACTAAGCAGCAAAAAGACTCATCAAAATGGGCATTCACTTTAAATAAACTTGAAGTGTCTGATAGCACTGTTGTTTTACAAAATAAAGACGATTTCATTAATTTTAGAAATATTAATCTTGCTATCACTCAAAAAACAGATAAAAAAATTGCCATTGATGTTAAAGGCAATATCGACCGTAACCAGCAAGATTTTTCCTATGTGGCTAATGCTGATGTCGATTTAGCTTTATTTCCAGAAAAAGCCATAATTGATTTAAAGAAATTTAATTACATTTATAAAGGGATTGACCTTTCAGCCAAAGAATTGAAAGGCAATTTGAAAGGAGTAATTGATTATTATCACAATTCAAAACAATTAATGAGTAAAGATTTATCTTTTTCTGCTAATGAAAATTATTTTTCAGGCTCTTTTAATGCAAATTTTGATAAAAAACCTTATATAGATTTAACGATAGCGAGTAATGAATTAAATTTCACACCTTTTATACAGAAAGACAAAGATAAAAAAACAAATCAAAACATTACAATACAACAAACTCCGCCCGTTGTATCTAATGTTATAAATGTCGATAATGAACTAAACTTCCTTAATAATTTTAATGCTAAAGCAAAATTAGACATTAAAAAATTAAATGTTAATAATATGATATTCAATAATATCAATGTTGCTTTAGTCAATAATGATGGAGTAGCAACAATTCAAAATATCAGTGCTGACTTCGCCAAAGGGCACATAGCTGCTACCGGTATGGCAAATGGTAAACAAAAATATACTCAAATCAAGTTAATTCCAAAAATTAGTAATATTGATCTCAATACATTCTTCAACCAGATGGAAACACCAAATGATTTAGAAGGATTATTTAATGCGAACGGAGATATAGAGCTAAGTACATTATCCGCAAATAAATTATTAGAAAGCTTAAAAGGTAACTTATCAATCAATATATCCAACGCAAAATTAAACAAAATTAATATCAATAATATTATTGAAAATGCTGCAACTAAATATATCAAAGATGTTTCATCAACTGAAAATCTGAAAAATTATACAGAATTTTCTAAAATCAGTACGACTGCCTATTTCAATAAAGGGGATCTAGAATTAACAACATTGAATGCGCTTTCACCAACCCTTGAAGTGGTTGAAGGCTCAGGCAGAGTTGGTATGATTCAAAAAGATCTCGATATTAACATGAATGTTAAAATTCTTGGTGGATGGAACGGAAAAAGCGAAACTATTGCAAAGCTACAAAAGCTAGTAATACCAATGCATATTTATGGGGAATTTTCAAAACTTCATTATCAGCTTGATTTAGGTCAAGTGATTAAAGATATTTTTAATGATAAGTTACAAGAAAGTTTAGATAAATTTCGCAATAAACTAGAGAATCGAAATTCAAAAGATGACTCGAAATCGAATTCAAAGCAAAAAGCCGTCGATATGTTAGAAAATCTATTGAGTAAATAATAAGATAAATTAATTAATCAATATAATAAAAAAGGTGAGTTAAACTCACCTTTTTTATTGTTAGTACCGTTTTACTCTATTTACTATAGAATAAACTTACTAAGATCCTCATCCGCCACAAGTTTATCTAAATGGTCACTTACATATTTAGCATCAATAGTAACTGTTTTACCACTAAGTTCACTTGCATCAAATGAGACTTCTTCCATTAGACGTTCAAGAACAGTATGCAATCTACGAGCACCAATATTTTCATTTTGCTCATTTACTTGCCAGGCTGACTCAGCAATTTTACGAATACCATCAGGAGTGAAGTCAATATTAACACCTTCAGTTGCCATTAACGCTTTATATTGAACAGTTAATGATGCATTAGGTTCAGTTAAAATTCTTTCGAAATCTTCGCTTGTTAATGCTTGTAATTCAACTCGAATTGGTAAACGTCCTTGAAGCTCGGGAATTAAGTCTGATGGATTTGCTGTTTGGAATGCACCAGAAGCGATAAATAAAATATGATCGGTTTTTACCGAACCATGCTTAGTTGAAACAGTACAACCTTCAACAAGTGGTAATAAATCACGCTGAACACCTTCACGCGAAACATCTGGCCCAGAAGAATTACCTCTTTTACACACTTTATCGATTTCATCGATAAACACAATACCATTTTGTTCAACAGCTTCAATTGCTTCATGCTTAAGATCATCAGGATTAACCAATTTTGCTGCTTCTTCTTCAATAAGCTGTTTGAAAGCATCTTTTATCTTCATTTTACGAGCTTTTGTTTTTTGACCGCCTAAATTTTGAAACATTGATTGGAGTTGGCTGGTCATCTCTTCCATACCCGGTGGCGCCATAATTTCAACACCAATATTAACACCAGCTACTTCAATTTCAATTTCTTTATCGTCAAGTGCGCCTTCTCGTAATTTTTTTCTAAATGCTTGCCGAGCTGTTGAATCATTATTATTTTCAACTTGTCCCCAACCATCTTTAGCCGGTGGTACAAGTACATCTAAAATACGCTCTTCAGCTAGTTCTTGAGCTCTGTTACGATTTCTTTCAATAGTTTCTTGTCGAATCATCTTAACAGCAGAGTCTGTTAGATCTCGAATAATTGAGTCTACTTCTTTTCCTACATAACCAACTTCAGTAAATTTTGTCGCTTCTACTTTAATGAACGGAGCTCTAGCAAGTTTAGCTAATCTTCTTGCAATCTCTGTTTTACCAACACCCGTTGGTCCTATCATAAGAATATTTTTCGGTGTGACTTCATGACGTAATGCTTCATCAAGTTGCATACGACGCCAGCGATTACGTAAAGCAATTGCAACAGAACGTTTTGCTTTATCTTGTCCTATAATATGTTGGTTTAATTCGCTTACAATTTCGCGAGGAGTCATTTCAGACATAATAGTATTTCTCTTAAATCAGTTTAATTAGTAATTGAGCTCTTCAATAGTTTGGAAGTTATTGGTGTAAACACAAATGTCACCAGCTATTGATAGAGATTTTTGTACGATATCATGTGCAGATAATGATGTATTATCTAATAAAGCCCTTGCAGCTGATTGAGCGTAAGGTCCACCCGAACCAATGGCAATAAGATCATCTTCTGGTTGTATAACATCACCAGTACCTGTAATAATCAGTGAGGCACTTTCATCAGCAACAGCAAGTAATGCTTCTAATTTGCGTAACATTCTGTCTGTACGCCAATCTTTGGCTAATTCGACAGCGGCCTTAGTTAAATGGCCTTGGTGCATTTCAAGTTTACGTTCAAATAACTCAAAAAGTGTAAAAGCATCGGCAGTACCACCAGCAAAACCCGCAATTACTTTATTATTATATAAACGACGAACTTTACGTGCATTACCTTTCATTATAATGCGTTCACCAAGTGTAACTTGACCATCACCACCAATAACCACTTGCCCTTCACGGCGAACACTGACTATTGTTGTCATATTCTGCTCCTTCTCTTACTTTAAATAACTAAATTTGGAATGAATAGAACATATATGAGGACGAATAATTGATTTTCAACATCTCTATTAAAAGATGTTGAAAATTTATTTCCATTAAGAATGCCTTAAATCAAAACATTTTTGATACAAATAATTTCAATATCATTTTGGTTGGAATTCAACAATCATTTTTTTTACTTTATCATATAGCCCAATTGCTGGTTTTGGTATTGTTGCAAGTTTAGTAGCAGCAACCGCTTCACGACATAAAGCATCATCACCTCCACTAGCGGCAACATTAAGTAACAGCCCATCCGGCGCTATTTGAATTTGTAAAACACAACTTTTGCCACTATAAACGTTAGCTGGGTTTATAAATTTATTACTTATAGCATTTGTCACTAATGCTTTGTATTTAGCTAGTTCATCATCGGATGAACCTCTACGGCTTGCCGCTGCTCCACTTAGATTACTTGGAGAATTTGGAGAGCCAGAAGTCAGCCCGCCTAATAGATCATTAAGCGCTTTATCTTTTTTAGCCTGTTCTGCCTTCTGTCTTGCTTTTTCCGCGGCTGCCCTTTCTGCTGCCGCTTTCTCAGCTGCCGCTTTCTCTGCCGCCGCTTTCTCTGCTGCCGCTTTCTCTGCTGCCGCTTTTTCCGCGGCTGCCCTTTCTACTGCCGCTTTCTCTGCCGCCGCTTTTTCCGCGGCTGCTCTTTCTGCTGCTGCTCTTTCTGCTGCTGCTCCTTCCGCGGCTGCTTTTTCCGCGGCTGCTCTTTCCGCGGCTGCTCTTTCTGCTGCTGCTCTTTCTGCTGCCGCTTTCTCTGCTGCCGCTTTTTCCGCGGCTGCTCTTTCTGCTGCCGCTTTCTCTGCTGCCGCTTTTTCCGCGGCTATCCTTTCTGCTTCTTGTTGTTTTAATTGCTCAGCAATTTTAATCCGTTCTTTCGTTAAGTCTTTTAAATATTGTTGTTCAGCAAGTTGTTTTTCTTGTAATTCTTTAGCTTGATCTGCTACCTGCTGTTCTCTTTTTTTATCAGCTTGTTGCTGGCTCTCTTTTGTTTTTAAATGTCGCTGATGTTGATCACTCATAACAGAAGGATCGATCATAATAGCATCTATACTATTACCAGTCTCTTTACCATAATCTACACTATCTTTTTCTTGCATAGCTTGATAACCAAGAATAATAATTAATATTAAATGTAATATAATCGATATTATAATTGGGATACTTAATTTTGAATTTCTCATATAAGACATTGCTGATATTTTTTATGTATTATTATGCTTAGTTAAATTGGTTGAGTCATCAAGCCAACTGATTTAACGCCTGCGGATTGCAATAAATTTAACGCTTTTATAATTTCTTCGTAAGGAACATTCTTAGCACCACCAACTAAAAAAACAGCTTTTTCATTTATTGAAATTTGATGTTTTACCTCAGCAATAATTTGCTCCTGAGGTAAATCTGATTGACGAGTTTGATCAATAATGAGAGCATATACACCAATACCAGATACTTCAATGATTATTGGTTTATTATCAGCAGGAGATACTGTTTTTGATTCTGATGCTTCAGGTAAATCTACCTCAACACTTTGGCTTATAATTGGCGCTGTGGCCATAAAAATAAGCACCAACACTAATAATACATCAAGCAAAGGAACTATATTGATTTCAGATTTAGTTGAATATCGTGAACGTCTACTCATAATTATTTCCTAACAGCTACAGCTTGACGTTGTAAAATAGCTGAAAATTCATCAATAAAATTAAGGTAACTCTGTTCAATTCGGCTTACACGTAATGTTAAACGATTATAAGCAAGAACAGCTGGAATAGCAGCAAATAAACCAATCGCCGTTGCAATTAAAGCTTCAGCAATCCCTGGTGCAACCATTTGCAATGTTGCCTGTTTTACTGCCCCTAAAGAGATAAATGCATGCATAATTCCCCATACAGTACCAAATAAGCCAATATAAGGACTAATTGAACCTACAGTACCTAAAAAAGGAATATGTAATTCTAAATTATCGAGTTCACGATTCATTGCCAAACGCATAGAGCGAGATGCGCCATCTAATGCAGCTTCAGGCATATTAGGATTAATTTGGTAAAGACGAGAGAATTCTTTGAAACCTGAATAAAAAATATGTTCTGTACCACTAATGTCTTCTTTATGGTATTTTGCTTTATCAAACAAAATATTCAACTCTTCAGATGCCCAGAAACAATTTTCGAATTGATCAATTTGCTTTTTAGCTTTTCCTAGAATTTTACTGCGTTGGAATATAATAGCCCAAGACATTACAGAAAATGTTAGTAATAATAACATAACACCTTGTACCAAAAGTCCTGCCTGTAAAAATAGATCAATAATATTCAAATTTTCCACTTAAATAAACTCCAAAACTAATAACTTTGGAAGCGCACATGGCTTCATTTTAGTCATATTAACACAAGCAATAACTACATCAGCATTGCTGATAATTTGCTTATTCTGATTTAATATAGTCTGTTTAAAAATAATAGACGCCTTACGAATTTGCTCAACCTGAGTGCTGATAGTTAGCGTGTCATCTAAACGGGCTGGAAAGTCGTAGCTAATATCCATCTTTTTAACAACAAATGCAATACCTTCTTGTAGCAACTTATGTTGATTAATATCAAGCTGTCTTAGCATCTCTGTCCTAGCGCGTTCATAAAAAGCAAGATACCGAGCATGGTAGACAACTCCGCCAGCATCTGTGTCTTCATAATAAACCCTTGCATTCCAATTGAATTGTTTCATATTCTAAAATCTGATTTCAAAAAAATTAGCAATATTATATTTGAAAATAAAATTCGCACACTATGATATAAAAATAGTTAAATGAAAACAATTATCATTTGTAAATTATTTATCACATTTCAGACTAATAATCAAAAAGGTGACAATTTGCCACCTTTATATTTATTTTTCTGTATACTTCGCTATTTGTTCGTTTCTTTTTCATTACTAGAATTCTCAACCCAAAGTCCAGTAACAACAGCAAGCATGCAAGTTGCAATGACTCCAACTAACCATAAGATATAATACATAATTAATCCTTAATAAAGTGAATGTTTATTATTTTCAATATGATTTTTATCTAACCGCCCAAACATTTTTATATAACACCATGATGTATAGAAAAGAATGATTGGTAAGAATATTGCCACTACACCCAACATTATATTCAGGGTTAATTGACTAGAACTTGCGTCCCAAATTGTTAAACTAGCATTTGGCATAATGCTTGATGGAATAACAAATGGAAATGTTGCAATACCATATGTAAATAATACACAAGTAATAGTTAATGAAGATGATAAAAATACTAACCCATTTTTATTCAAACTAGAACAAAAAATGGTAAACAAGGGCAACAATACTCCTAACGCAGGTACTACCCATAAAATAGGATAATTCATGTAATTTTTTAGCCAAGAAACATCTGTTGATACAGTTTTATTTAACGGGTTAGAAACACCGTTATAATCAATTATACTAGTAATTTCATAACCATGAATGCCAAAAATAACCCAAACACCAGCCAATACGAATGCAATTAACATAATTAAACTTGCCACTTGGGTTGCTTTTCTAGCTCTAAGATAAAGTTCTCCAGAAGTCTTCATTTGTAACCAAGCACCACCATGGGCAACCATAAGCATTAAGCTGACAATACCCGCTAATAATGCAAATGGATTAAGTAGACCAAAAAAAGAGCCTTCATAAAAGGCACGATAAGAATTATCAAATCTAAATGGCACACCCTCTAATAAGTTTCCAAACGCTACCCCAAACACAAGTGCGGGAACAAAGCTTCCTAAGAAAATAGCAATATCCCACATATTCCGCCATTTAGTATTTTCTAGCTTACTACGGTAATCAAATCCAATTGGTCTAAAAAATAATGCACATAGCACTAAAATCATTGCGATATAAAAACCAGAAAAGGATACAGCATAAGCCATAGGCCAAGCAGCAAAGATACCTGCCCCACCGGTAATTAACCAAACTTGGTTACCATCCCAATGAGGGGCAATTGCGTTTATCATTATACGACGTTCAGTATCGGTTTTTCCGATAAAAGGTAATAAAATACCAACGCCCATATCAAAACCATCAGTGACAACAAAAGCGATTAAAACAACACTAATCAACAGCCACCAGATGATGCGTACAATTTCGTAATCAATCATTGTATAACTCCCTATGCCTATTCTGATACCGCTTGTGTTTTTTCGTAATAATAATTGCCTGTACCCAACGAACTCGGTCCTAATCGAGCGAATTTAAACATCAAGTACATTTCAGCAACTAGAAATAGCGTATATAGACCACAAATTAAGACCATAGTAAATAATACTTGACCTGGTGTTAACGATGAATTGGCGACCCCAGTTGGTAAAATATCTTGAATTGCCCAAGGTTGACGACCATATTCCGCAACAAACCAACCACATTCACAAGCAAGCCATGGAGATGGTAACAATATAAGAAGTAAACGATGTAACCAACGCTTTTGACCAATTTTGTTTTTGTAAGTTGTCCATAAAGCTAGCCCAGTGCCTAAAATCATCAATAGTCCAAAACCAACCATTCCTCTAAATGCCCAGAACAAAGGCCATACAGCTGGAATTGAATCTTCGGTCGCCGCTTTAATATGTTCTTCAGTAGCCTCAGGAATCGTCAAATTATCACGATCGGTAAAGCGTTTAACCAAATAACCATATCCTAAATCGGCTTTATTATCTTCAAAGGCTTTAAAAACAGAGGGATCTTGATCGCCCTTTTGAATTTTTTCCAAATTACTATAGGCTAAGATACCATTACGAATTCTGGTTTCATTATCATTAATAATATCTTTTAAACCAATTACTTGCTTGTCAAGCGAACGTGTAGTCATGATTCCCATTAGATACGGAATTTCTATTGCAAATAAATTTTCCTTATTTTTTTGCGATGGAAATGCAATAACATTAAATGACGCTGGAGCAGGTTGAGTTTCCCACTCACCTTCAATTGCTGCAAGTTTAGTAGGTTGAACAGTCGACAATTCGTGTCCGGCTTCATCGCCCATGAAGGCAACAACAATTGACATAATAAAACCAAACATGGCCGCTACTGCAAAAGAACGACTTGCAAAAGGTAAATCTCGTTTCTTGAGAAGATAATATGAACTAATACTTAAAACAAACATCGCACCAGTTAAATATCCTGCTGCAACAGTATGTACGAACTTATATTGAGCAACAGAATTAGTAACTAATTCAAAGAAACTAGCCATTTCCATACGGGAATTTATCGGATTAAAGTCTGAACCAATAGGGAATTGCATCCAGCCATTAGCAACTAAAATCCAAAGCGCGGAAAAGTTTGAACCAAACGCCACACACCAAGTAACCATTAAATGTTTACCACGACTTAGTCTATCCCATCCAAAAAAGAATAAACCAACCATCGTTGATTCCAAGAAAAATGCCATTAGTCCTTCAATTGCAAGAGGTGCCCCAAAAATATCCCCCACATAGTGCGAGTAATAAGACCAGTTGGTACCGAATTGAAATTCCATGGTTAAACCGGTAGCGACACCAACGGCAAAATTAATACCGAATAATTTACCCCAGAATTTGGTCATATCCTTCCAGATTTGCTTGCCACTAACAACATATACAGTTTCCATAATTGCAAGCATAAATGCCATACCCAAAGTTAATGGTACAAAAATGAAATGATACATTGCTGTGAGTGCAAACTGAAGGCGCGACAGTTCTACTATATCTAACATAAAGCGTTCCCTTTATCCTTAAATGCCCACAAATTTTATATCATCATTTTAGCAATTGTATAACATTATTTAAAGAATAAAAATTGACGAATATCAAAAAACTATATGTCAAACTGTTTTTTTACAGCATCTCCAATATCAGCAAGATTACTAACAATCGTGATACCAGCTGATAATAATGCTTTAGTTTTTTCTTTTGCTGTCCCTTTGTTACCCGAAATAATTGCACCAGCATGTCCCATACGTTTACCTGCTGGAGCCGAGGTTCCAGCAATGTATGCTATAACGGGTTTAGTCATATGTTTTTTAATATATTCAGCGGCTTCTTCCTCAGCAGTACCACCAATTTCACCTATCATAACAATAATTTCAGTATCAGGATCTTGCTCAAGTAATTTCAAAATTGAAACAAAATCGCTTCCAGGAATGGGGTCACCGCCAATACCGACACAAACAGATTGTCCAATACCTATATCAGTTGTCTGTTTAACTGCTTCATAAGTTAACGTTCCAGAACGAGAAACAATCCCGACTTTGCCTGATAAATGAATATGTCCTGGCATAATACCAATTTTACATTCGTTTGGTACAATAATTCCAGGGCAGTTTGGTCCAATCATTGTTACGTCGTTTTGTATCAATTTTTCTTTTACAATTAACATATCTAAAGTTGGAATGCCTTCAGTTATACAAACGATTAGTTTTATCCCAGCATCAATGGCTTCCAAAATGGAATCTTTCCCAAATGCAGCAGGCACATAAATAACAGTGGCTGTAGCACCGGTGGCGGCAACAGCCTCTTTAACGGTATTGAAGACTGGCAAACCTAAATGTGTTGTTCCACCTTTACCTGGCGTGACGCCCCCAACCATTTTTGTACCATATGCAATGGCTTGTTCAGAATGGAAAGTACCTTGACTACCAGTAAATCCTTGACAGATAACTTTGGTTTCTTTATTAACTAAAATTGACATAATAAATCTTCTCCATTCCTACTATTTGGCAACAGCAACGATTTTCTGTGCAGCATCTGTTAAACTTTTTGCAGTAATAATATTTAACTTACTATCAGCTAAAATACCTCTAGCAATTTCGGCATTGTTACCTTGAAGTCGTACAACAACAGGAACCTTAAGACCTATTTCTTCGATGGCACTTATAATACCTTCAGCAATTAAGTCACAACGAACAATGCCACCAAAAATATTGACGAAAATCGCTTTGACATTTTTTTCTGATAAAATTAATTTAAATGCTTCAGCTACACGTTCTTGTGTTGTACTTCCTCCAACATCTAAAAAGTTAGCAGGTTCCCCACCATATAATTTGATGATATCCATAGTAGCCATAGCTAACCCTGCGCCATTGACCATGCATCCTATATTTCCATTTAAAGAAACATAACTAATACCTTGCTTGGCTGCAATCGATTCAAGTTCATCCTCTTGTGTTGTATCTTTTAAATAATTTAATTTAGGATGTCGAAAAAGCGCATTATCATCAAGAACGATTTTAGCATCTAAACAAACAAGCTCTTGCTCATCAGTAATAACCAAAGGATTGACTTCAGCTAATGAAACATCATTATCTAAAAATAGATTAGCAAAATTAACAAATAATTTAGAAAATTGGTTAACAAGTTTACCTTTTAACCCTAATTTAAAGGCAAGTTCACGACCTTGATAAGCAGATGGTCCAGTTAATGGATCAAGTGGCATTTTATGAATTAAGTGTGGGGATTTTTCAGCAACACTTTCAATATCAACACCACCCTCAGTCGAGGCCATTATAACAACACGTTTAGAACTTCGATCAATTACTGCTCCCAAATAAAGTTCTTTATAAATATTTGAAGCTTTTTCAATTAAAATCTGATTTACCGGCTGTCCTCTAGATGTTGTTTGATAAGTAACTAAATGTTTACCTAACCATTTTTCAGCAAAAGCTTTTATTTCATTGAAGTGTTTAGTACAAATTACGCCTCCAGCTTTGCCTCTTCCTCCGGCATGAACCTGGCATTTAGCAACCCAAGAACCAATATCCGATTGAGGTTGTAACTTTGATAAAACATCTTTTACCTCATCAACTGAATTACAAACATATCCTTCAGGTACAGGTAAATTATATTCTTTAAAAATGTATTTTGATTGATACTCGTGCAGGTTCATAACTAAATTCCATGATTTAAATTAATATAAACACTGATAATAATTCTAATCTAAGATGAAGAAATTGTGTAGTAAATAATATCTTATGTTGATAGTAATTGAGAACGATTGCTGATATTAAGTGACAATGATATACTCAAAAAAATATTTTGATGAAGTAATAACAGTGAAGGTATAAATATGGCAAACGTTGGTATTTTTTTTGGTAGTGATACAGGTAATACAGAAAATGTAGCTAAACAAATCCAACAAATTTTAGGCTGTGATAAAGCAGATATTTTTGATATTGCAAAATCTACCAAAGAAATAATTGAACAATATAATTACCTTTTTTTAGGTATTCCAACTTGGTACTATGGTGAATCACAAGCAGATTGGGATGATTTTTTTCCTAACCTAGAGCAAATTGATTTTAATGGTAAAATGGTTGCAATTTTTGGTTGTGGCGATCAAGAAGATTATGCTGAATATTTTTGTGATGCAATGGGTACATTACGAGATGTTATCGAACCTAGAGGTGCTAAAATAGTCGGGCATTGGTCAACTGAAGGATACAGTTTTGAAGCATCGAAAAGTTTAGTGGACGATACTCACTTTATAGGGTTAGCCATTGATGAAGATCGCCAACCAGAGTTAACCGAAGAACGTATTAGTAATTGGGTCAACCAAGTTAAAATCGAAATGAACATTTAATCAATTACAATGATTTCTTTTATTTACTGTGCATAGTTTCTATAATGTGTAATTATTAATAACTTAATTGGGATGTAATATGACAAATCATGATAATGATAATAATGCAGCACTCAAAAGTGCTGGTTTAAAGGTTACGTTACCACGATTAAAGATTTTAGAATTATTGAGAGATCCTTCATGTCAACATATTACCGTCGAGGATCTTTATAAAAAATTGCTTGATATGGGTGAAGAGATCGGACTAGCTACTGTCTATCGTGTTTTAAATCAATTTGATGATGCTGGGATCGTGACACGCCATAATTTTGAAGGTGGAAAAGCGGTATTTGAGCTTGCAACACAAAAACACCATGATCATTTAATTTGTCTTGATTGTGGTGAAGTGTTTGAATTTCGAGATGAAATTATTAATGCAAGACAAAAAGAAATTGCTGAGCAATATGGAGTTAAATTAACTTTTCATAGTTTATATCTTTATGGACACTGCCAATCAGGTAATTGTAAAGCCCATCCTGAACTTCATACAAAAAAATAAGCCTATTTCTGATAGGCTTTTCACTTACAATTATAGCTAAAACAAGTTATCTTTTCTATCAGGTTAATATTTACATGAAACAACTTTTAAATTTTATACCCCTCGTAATCTTTTTTATATTTTTAACAATGTATGATGTTTTTGTTGGTGTGCAGGCTTTAATGATAGCAGCAACGGTTTGTTTTCTAATTGTTCTTATCATTTATCGAAAAATCGACAAAGTAGAATTGATATCTTATTTAATGGTGATGATTTTTGGAGGATTTACTCTTTATACTCGAGAACCTAATGTTATAAAATGGAAAGTGACAATTATTAATTTTTTATTTGCCTCAGGTTTACTTATTAGTCAGTATTTTTTCAAAATAAACCTGCTTCAAAAACTACTAGGCAGAGAAATTCAGTTAGATATAATCTTTTGGAATAGATTAAGTATATTATGGATAGCTTTCTTTATGACATGTGGAGTTATTAGTTTAGGTGCAACCTATTATACAACAGATGATTTTTTCTGGATTTTTAAAGTATTTATTTTACCTGGTGCATCGTTATTATTATCCTTGATATCAGGAATCTATATATATAAACATATAGATAAAGATATAGACAATAAATAGCACAAGATGGAGTATTTTAATATGAAACAATCCGATACAACCCCTAAAGGACAACTAGTACTAAGAACACTGGCAATGCCTGCTGATACAAATCCTCATGGTCATATTTTTGGCGGTTGGATAATGTCACAAATGGATCTTGCTGGAGGTATTTTATCAAAAGAGATCGCTAGAAATCGAGTTGTAACGGTAAACGCGAGTAGCATTACATTCCATAAACCGGCAATGGTGGGAGATGTAGTTTGTTGTTATGCTCATTGTATTAAAACAGGAAAAACTTCTATTACTATTGGCATTGAAGTTTGGGTTAAAAAAGTGATTGATCCATCTGATTCATTAAAACGTTTTTGTATCACTGATGCTGTATTTACTTATGTTTCAGTAGATAAACATAATAATCCCAAACCTTTACCTGAAGTATTTCAGAATTATGATTGTACAAAAGATGGGATTAATAAACTTAACCTAAATAATAGCTAACTTATATGCAATATACTTCATTCCACGCCTTAGTTAGTTCATTGATCTTTTTTGTTTATTGGTTGATGATCGTTGCCACTACGTTAAGAATAGTATTTAAACGCAGGCCAACCACCTATGTCATTGCTTGGATGCTAGTGATTTATATCATACCAATAGTTGGAATTATTCTTTATTTTTCGTTAGGTGAAGCTCATTTAGGCCAACAGCGTGTTAAACGAGCACAGAAAATGCGACCAATCATTGCTAACTTTATCAATAGAATTAGCGTCCTTCCAAATATTTTCACAACCCAAGTTAGTCAAGTTAGTAAACCTATTTTTCAACTTTGCAAGCATCAAACCGGACTAGACGGCATAAATGGTAATCATATTGACCTGCTTAGTGAAACTGACGCAATTTTTGATCATCTAATTGAAGATATCAATCAAGCAACCTCTAACATTGAGATGGTATTTTATATTTGGAATGAAGGCGGTCGAGCAGATGATGTTGAAAAAGCATTGATTGAAGCAACTAAACGTGGTGTAACTTGTCATTTAATGGTAGATTCTGCAGGTAGCCGCCGTTTTCTTAGAACAAATGCAAGTAAAAGAATGCGTGAAGCAGGAATCATTATTGTTGAAGCCTTAAAAGTCAACTTGCTTCGATTTATGTTTAGACGACTCGATTTGCGACAACATCGTAAGGTTGCAATCATAGACAACTATATCTCATATACAGGTAGCATGAACATTGTCGATCCTCGCTTCTTTAAACAAAATAAGCATGTTGGTGAGTGGGTCGATATTATGGTTAGAATGCGAGGTCCTGTTACCACATTAATGGGTGCAATTTATGCTAGTGATTGGGAATTAGAAACAGGTACTGATCTTGCTTTACCTAAAATTACGGACTTTGCCGAACCCCCAGAAGAAAAAAAACATATTATGCAATTAATTGCTTCTGGCCCTGGTTACACTGAAAACATGATCCATCAAGTATTATTAACAGCAATCTATTCAGCTCAAAAACAAATAATTTTTACTACCCCCTATTTAGTTCCTAGTGATGATATTTTACATGCCGTATGTACTGCCGCTCAGCGTGGAGTGGAAGTTATTATTATCGTTCCCAGAAAGAATGATTCTTTAATGGTCAAATGGGCTAGTCGAGCATTTTTTTCTGAATTGCTTGATGGTGGAGTTAAACTTTATCAATACAACGATAATTTATTACATACTAAGAGTGTTTTAATTGATAATCAACTGAGTTTAGTCGGTACAGTTAATTTAGATATGCGAAGTTTATGGTTAAATTTTGAAATTACGACTGTCATTGATGATGCAGAATTTGCCCAATCACTTTCTTATCTTTTACAAAAATATTTAGCTCAGTCTGAAGAAATAAATATTGAAATATGGAAACAAAGACCTATTTGGCAACGTATTGTAGAACGGTTATTTTATTTTTTTGCACCATTACTATAATTAATAACCGTTTTGGGATAAATCAGGAACAAAACGATTATCACCAATACGAAATACTTCTGTTTCAAGCATACCATCGTTGGTTAATGTAATTTCACGCCAACCTGGTGCATCTTTATCTGCGAGTCCAAAATCATAACTATTAGGTTTAAATTGTACACAAGTTGATGGAGTAGAAAATGCTTTACATGCATACCATTGATGCTCTTGGCTTTGATGAATATGCCCCCATCCTAATCCTTTTATTTGGGAATAAGTCTGTAAAATTTTTTCTAACTCAACACTATTTTTCAATATATGTTGATCCAGCCAATGACACTTTGAATTGATTGGATGATGATGTAAAAAGACCAGTGCATTTTTGTCAGAATATCTATCTAATTTTTCCTGTAAAAAAAGCACTTCTGAGTTAGGTAATAAACCATAAGCTTGGCCTTCGACTTGACTATTTAAAAGAATAATTATCCATTTATCACTTAACAAAATGACTTTATTATCTAAAAGTCGATAATTATCAAAAACGGATTGCATAGTGCCATAGTTATCATGATTTCCAGCTAACCAAACACAAGGTGTATTTAAAGTGGTTATTTGTTCTGCAAAAAATTTATAAGCTTCTTTTGTACCATCTTGAACAAAATCGCCCGTTGCTACGATTAAATCATAAGTTCTTCTGCAATTTTTGATCTCATCAATTACAGCCAAAAAACTCGCGTTTGAATTCACACCAAGCAAAGTACGGCTATTGTCAGAAAAAAGGTGAGTATCTGTAATTTGTAATATTTTACCGTAATTTTTATTTTTTGTTGGAAGCTGTAAAAGTGACTCCAAAATTCACCTCAGTTATTCATCAAATATTATGGTTAATAATGTTAATAGCAAAACAGAACATTGCAGCAGAGTATATAATTTTATTATAAATCTTAGCGTTATAATAAAGTGTAAAATATATCACATTTTAATGAAAGAAATAATTAAATATAATCAGTAATATTAATCACTTCCATTCATTTTTTAGATTCAAATAATTAAGTTGCAACCATTGTAAAGCAATAATTGATGCTGCATTATTAATTAATCCCTCTTCAACCCATTTATAAGCTTGATCTCTACTGACAACATGAACTTTAATGTCTTCATTTTCTTCCACAAGTCCATGAATACCTGTTGCTGTTGAAGCATCTACTTCACCAATCAAAATATGCAATTTTTCAGTTAAACCACCAGGAGAAGCTAAATAACTAATAATAGGCTTGCATCGTCCAATAGTAACACCTGCTTCCTCAATTGCCTCACGTCTTGCCACTTCTTCATACGATTCATTTTCATGATCCATCATTCCCGCTATCAACTCTAACATCCAAGGGGTTTCTTGGGTTTCTATTGCAGCAATACGGATTTGTTCAATTAAAACTACCTCATCACGTTTAACATCATATGCTAGTAAAACTACAGCATGACCGCGTTCTAAAACTTCTCTGGTAACGATATCGCTAGTTGATCCATCAAATTTACGATATTGGAAACGATATTCAAGTAAAGAAAAAAAACCTCTATAAAGAACTCGTTTAGATAGATTGAATACATCGTTTTTGTTAAAATTTATTGGATTATTAATTTTCATATTGTTTCTCATTTTAAAGTAAATTTTATTAAAAAGTGCGAATGATAAAGAAACTATGCTTACTATATGCTAATTATCTGTTAAAATCGCATAAATGAAAATACAATTATATTTTATATGTTTTTAAAGAGATGATTGATGAAAAAAACGCTAACCTTTCTAATCGGCTTAACATTAAGCCAAGCAGTTTTTGCTGAAAATTTGATTCAAGTTTATGAACAAGCTAAAGAGACAAATCCAGATCTACGCAGTTCTTTAGCTGATAAAGAGAAAGCTTATTCGGCAATTTCAGGCTCACGAGCAAGTTTATTACCACAAGTTGGTTTAAGTGCATCTTATGGTGTAACACATGGCCGCCGCGACATCAGTGGACAGAAAAACAAAAGTGGTAATTTATATCAAGTAACGTTATCGCAAAGTATTTTTGATTTCTCAAGTTGGAAAGCTTTAGATATTACGAAAAAACAAGCAAGTATTGCTGATATCTCTTATCAATATCAAGGTCAAACATTAATTCTAAATACTTCGGTTGCTTATTTTAATGTTCTAAAAGCACTTGATGCTTTAAGCTTCATTGATGCTCAGAAGAAAGCAATTGGTCGTCAATTAGAGCAAACTCGTCAACAACATCAAGTAGGCTTAGTGGCCATTACCGACGTACAAAATGCGCAAGCTAATTATGATTTAACTGTTGCCCAACAAGTTAACGCATTAAATGAATTGAATAATTCAATCGAAAACTTACGTCAAGTCAGTGGTCGTTTTTATTCAAGCTTAGCAACGATTGATACAAAAACATTTAAAACAGAAGAACCAACTCAAATTAGTATATTGTTAAAACAGTCCGAGTCAGCTAATCTTAATTTATTAACAATGAAATTAAATCAGGATATTGCTCGTGAACAAATTAAACTTGCACAATCAGGTTATATGCCTACTGCAAGTATAGATGCATCGACAAACTTGAATAAAAATGAGAAATATGGAAATTATTCTTCAAATAATGCTATTGTATCTCATCATAATAAAAGCTATTCTGGTAATAATTATGTTGGCGTGAGTGTGAGCATGCCGATTTTTTCTGGTGGTGCAACTATGTCACAAGTTGAACAAGCACAGCATAATTTTGTCAGTTTTAGCGAGAAATTAGAAAGCACTAATCGCAGTGTGATTAATCAAGTTCGCTCATCTTACAATAATATTACATCTTCAATCAGTTCAATCAAAGCGTATCAACAGGCTGTTGTTTCTGCCGAAAGTTCATTAGAAGCGACCTCATCTGGATATCAAGTTGGTACACGTACCATTGTCGATGTGCTAAATGCAACAACTCAGCTATATAGTTCTAAACGGAATTTATCGGATGCAAAATATAATTATCTAACAAGTTTATTACAGTTGAAATATGCCGTTGGTACTTTGACAGCAGATGACTTAGTCTATTTGAACAATATGTTAGGTAAAGAGCTGAGCACTCTAGCGACCATAAAATAATAAGTATTATTAATGATTCTATAACTATTCACATAAAAAGGCGGTTATCATCGCCTTTTTTGTTATGATCAACTTCACTAAGTATCTAAATAAATCAAATTTGAATTTATTTACAAAATAACTTAATACAAAAAAATCCTTTCCATTTATCATGCTGAATTCAGCATAAACTCAATAAACATCTTAAGGTTAGGAAGCTGTTGTTTATCAGCCTTATAAAGCATATGAACTTCTCTTGCTGGTGGTAAAAAATCTTGTAATATTGGCAATAATTTATTCTGACAAATAAGCTCACTGAGCATTGATTTAGGTAACATGGTTATACCCAACCCTTCGACAGCAGCATTTGCTAAAGCTAAAGTATCATTACTTTTTAAGGATCCTGATATAGGAATATTGACTACTTTTCCATTAATACTAAAAGGCCAAAGATGATCTTTCTTAGTTGGATTAACATATTGATAAATCAAGCACTGATGTTTTTTTATATCATTAGGTATTGTGGGCACACCATGTTTAGCGAGATAACTTGGCGAAGCTGCAAAAATAAGTTGATAAGAATTGAGTTTACGCGCAATAAAACTTGAATTAGCTAACTCGCCAATACGAAAAACAACATCAAAATCGTCTTTAACTAAATTAACATAGCGATCACTTAATTGAATATCAACATTTACTTTAGGATAGCATTTCATAAATCGACTAAGAACAGAAATTAAATTAAAATGCCCGTAACTCACCGGTGCACTAATTCTAAGCTGTCCTTTAGGCTCTTCAATAAATTGTTGTGCTAATATTTTTGAGCTTTTCACTTCATCAAGAATGAATAAACACTTTTCATAATATTGTTTACCAAATGCTGTTAAACTTTGCGATCGTGTCGTCCGATTCAGTAACTTTAAACCTAAATAATCTTCTAGAAATACCACATATTTGGCAATCATTTGTGGTGAAGTATTTAGTGAAATGGCTGAAGCTGCAAATGAACCCGTTTTCACGGTCAATGCGAAAGCTTCCATACTTCTTAAAAGATCCATATTACCAACCCTCAGTTGTTAATAAACCAATTTTCAAATCATTTATTATCTTTTATTTTAAGAGCATAATACAACAAAGTCATTAATCATCAAGGAATTACTGTGTTGAAAAAAATTGGAATAATTGGAGCGGGATTTATTGGTCAGGCTTGTACTAAGTTATTTATTCAAGCTGGATATCAAGTCATGATATGCAATTCGCGCGATAAAATAACATTATTTAGCGTAGCAAGCAGTTTGGGATGTAAAGTGGGTAGCCTACAAGAAACCGTTGATTTCGGTGATATTATTTTAGTAGCAATCCCTTTTATCAATTATCAACAGTTACCAACAGATCTTCTCAGTAATAAAATTGTTCTTGATGCTATGAATTATTACCCTGATCGTGATGGACGTATTCAAGTATTAGATACTTTCCAAACGACCACAAGTGAATTAGTCGCCAAACATCTTTATAAATCTAAAATAGTCAAAGTATTCAATGCTATTCTTCAACAGGATATTTTAAAAGATGCCAAACCCAATGATAAAACAAATCGAAGAGCACTTCCCATTGCAGGGAATGATAATTTGGCAAAACAAACTATATTTAAGTTAATTGATCAAGTCGGATTTGACTATATTGATGTAGGAAAATTATCTGAAAGTTGGCGATTTGAGCGTGCTAAACCTGCTTATTGCGTTCCACTAAACCTTGAGCAATTAAAGCTAGCGTTATCTATGGCTGACAGAAAAACTGAACTATCTCATAACTCATGGAAATCTTATATTAAATAGAAATTATTATCATCTTTAATAATGAAAGATGATAATAATTAGTTAATTTAATCATTCATTAAAATTTAAATAACAACTTCAAAAGTGGATATAAAAAATGGTCAAAGCAGATTTAAGATATACTGTCATTACAGGAGCGAGCTCAGGAATAGGTTATGCAACGGCTATTGCATTTGCAAAACGAAATAAACCACTAATTATTATTGCCAGACGGCAAGAGCAGTTAACCTTACTCAAACAAATAATCGCTGATATTAATCCTGAATTAGACGTCATTATAAAAAAATGTGATTTATCTTTATCAAAAAATGTTCATTCACTTTTTACAGATCTAGAGCAATATTTTATTGAAACTTGGATCAATAATGCTGGTTTTGGTCATTATGGTAGTATTGGCGAACAAGATTTAAACAAAATAGAGTCAATGTTACATTTAAATATTGAAGCATTAACAATCTTATCAACGCTCTATGTGCGTAAATATCATGATCAAGCTGGTACACAACTTATCAATATTTCATCAAGGGGTGGATATACTATCGTTCCAAACGCAGTAACTTATTGTGCAACTAAGTTTTATGTCAATGCCTTTACTGAAGGATTAGCACAAGAATTAATAAAGGCTAAAACACAGTTACGTGCAAAAGTTCTAGCTCCGGCAGCAACTCAAACCGAATTTGGTCAAAAAGCTAATAATGTTGATAAATATGATTATGATAAAAGTTTTGCAAAATATCATTCTGCTGATCAAATGGCGCAATTTTTATTAGAACTGTATGATAGCGATAAAATCATTGGAGAGATCAATACAAAAGATTTCACATTTTCGTTAAAAGATTGCATATTTCCTTATTCAGGAAATCCTTCAGAAAACCAAAAAAATTAAATTATTTTATTTATTAATAAGAAAATAGAATTTAAATTTTATGCACAAAGAATAATATTTTCATCTCAAATGAAATATTCACGGGTTTAGGGGAATAACAGCATCGATATCCCCCTTGCCATTAGTTGATAGTACCAAACTAAATTTAAAATAATGGTAATAGGATTTATCGTTATATATAACTATTATTAGCTATAACCAACAATAACAACTAAAATCTATAATAAATTTCATATTGAAACATATATTTAAGTAAAATTATAGAAAAGTACTGACTTGTACTTAGACTAAGATCTATGATAACCAAATGTCGATATGTAAAAATCACATTTGGATTAGATTCATCAATGATTCTATTTTAGCAATCCTATCTTCTACTTTTTTAGCTGCACCGTCTAACGAATAACCATCATCCATTAATTCTTGAATAAGAATAATTTTTTTAATATTAGCTAAATCAAACTGGCGAGATTTAGATTGAGGATCAACCGTGTTAATAATACCCTTTTCTTCCCAATAACGTAATTTTCTTACAGGGACTTTTGTCATCTCGGAAACTTCACCAATACCTACAATAACCTTTGATAAAAAGTCATCATATGAATGCTTCAAAGTACCATCTTTCATTACAATTCATCTATTAAATAAAAATTATTAAAACATTTTATAACTCGACATATCGATTAGCAACAAATTATATTTTACTTAAACACTAAATGAATATAGAATACAATAATTGTACTTTAACTACAATCATTGAATATTTGGAGCGCTAGATGAAATTTAAATTAATGATGGGAACTGTATTCATCCCATTGCTCGCACTTGCAGTTGTTACACAACTTTACTTATTTATGCCAGTTTCTACAAATTTAGTGATATTTGTTAAATATGCAACGCCAAATAATATTGGATTATTAACCACTATATTTGGTATTTTTTATGCTTCTGGATTGATCATTTGGGGAAGTCTATCCGATAAAATAGGAAAAGACTTAACATTAATTATTGGTCTTTTGCTGCTTGCCTGTATTAGTTTTATTGTACCGTTATTAAAAAACTACTATTTATTATTATTTGCTCGCGCTATTCAAGGATTTTGCGCTGCTTCCTTTCCACCAGTGGCATTAGCTTGGGTTTCAATAAATTTATCTGAAAGTTCAAAACCTATAGCGATATCAATGATAAGTTGTACATTTTTACTTGCTGCAACTGTAGGTCAATGGCTTGGTTCTTTTTTAATTTCTAATTCTCTTTATTGTTCAATGTGGTTTTTAGGAAGCGTATATATTTTTGGTGCCACTATTTTTTACATTTACCGTTCAAATATCAAACAAGACAATCAAGTGTTGACAGATATTTCATTACTCACCATTTTTTACAAACTCCCTAACCTATTAACCAATAGAAAACTATTTCCTATATATGTTTGCTCACTATTTGTTTTACTTAGCTTTGTCACACTTTATTTTTTGTTACATCGTAGTCCACTGATGATTTATGTTCCAATACTTAGAAATATTAGTGTTTTTGCCCTGCTTTTTAGTTTAACAGCTAGTTACTTATTTAAAGTAATTGAACCAGTGTTTGTACTAGCCATATCACTTTGTCTAATGGCTGTATCACTATTGATACATATGTTCTTTTTAAATGGTCAATTAAATAATGTGTTTATTTTATATCTCTTTCATTTTATTTTGATTATTGCTCTTGCGTATGCTGTTCCCTCAATGATTATATGTGTCGCTTTGCAAGCAGAGCTTAAAGATCGCGGTATTGCAACATCATTATATACCTGCATTTTATTTATTGGTGCAAGTTTAGGATCCTACTTACCAACTTTGATTAATCCGCTTATTTTAATAATAGCGCTTGCTATTTTACTTTTAATTTGCTCATTACAACTTATCTTTAATTTACAACTTAATCGTTAAAGGCATTAATTCATCATGACATTTTTTATCAAATTCATATTTATATTCAGCAGTTTTTACTCGACCTGCTATGCTCATGAATTGAGCCACAAAAAGGAAAATACCATGACCTCAACACAATCAAAAAAATTAAGTACGCTACTCACACCAAATTTATCTAAGTTATTACTTAATGAGGAACTTGATCTCAATTTAGTTTTAACACACAAAGGAATGCATAATGAACAATCTATTAATTTATATCGTTTTGAACCACAAACAACCATGCAACTCGATAGCCAGCACATCTCTTTTTTATTGAATGATACTGGTAAATTACAAGGTTTTGTCAGATTATTACCTCAATATCAATCAACCGAACAACGGGTTGCAAAAGATACAGCTTTGGCAATCACGCAAAAATTTCTTGAAGTTTATTCCCCTGATTTATTAGAAAACTATGAAAATAAATGGATTGATGTGCATGATGAAAATATTATCATTAATGGAAAGAAAATTACATTAACTGGCATGAAAGTTAAATGCCGTGATTTGAATACAGGACTTTATTTTTGGACAATTATCGCACCAGATGAGACAGTAATGGTATTTGAAAGAGATATCAAATGGGATTTTATTCGAGCGGGTCGACAAACGCAAAAATGGTTACATGATAGTTGGTTAAGTAAACATTTATAATAAAAAAAGAAACTTAAATCAATATTACTTTAATAAATCAATTCATTTTTTATACTTAAACGTATATATAACCTCAAACATCTTAACAAGAATATTGACTTGTTAAGATGTTATTTAAAAATACAGATATGAATTATGAAATTCGCATACCTGGTTTTGCTCCACTATCCGGTGATAATAGATAAACACCGTCACTATCGTCTTTACTACTTGCACAAAGCACCATACCTTCTGATACACCAAAACGCATTTTACGAGGGGCTAAGTTAGCAATCATAATTGTCAAACGACCAATTAAAACTTGAGGATCAGGATAAAATTGTTTTATTCCCGAAAATACATTACGCGTTTCATCACCAATATCAAGTGTTAATTGTAATAATTTATCTGAACCTTCCACAAAAGTAGCATTCTTGATTAAGGCAACGCGCATATCAACTTTAGCAAAATCATCAAATTTAATGGTATCAGCAATTGGTTCAGCTACTTTTTCTTTAGCAGATGCAGTAGATGTCGTTAATTCTTTAGTTTCTTCAATCATTGCAGTAATTTTTTCCATATCAATACGGTTAAATAACGCTTTAAAGCGATGAATAGTATGTCCAATTAAAGGTTTATCAATACTGTACCATTCTAATTGACTATTTAAAAACTCTTCAGTACGTTGCGCTAACGATGGTACAACGGGTTTTAAGTAAGTCATTAGAATGCGAAATAGAAAAATACCCATTGAACAAATATCTTGTAAAACTTGATCTTGTCCTTCTTGTTTAGCCACAACCCATGGTGCTTTTTCGTCAATATAGCGATTGGCTTCATCAGCTAATGCCATAATTTCGCGAATAGCTTTACTTGATTCACGATGTTCAAAGTAATTGGCAATGACGTTAGCTTTTTCAACAAATTGTGCATATAGCTCTGGTTCTGCAACTTTATCAGATAATTTGCCATCAAAACGTTTACTAATAAATCCAGCCGAACGTGATGCGATATTCACAACTTTATTAACTAAATCACTATTAACACGTTGCACAAAATCTTCTAAATTTAAATCAATATCATCAATATGTGGTGATAATTTTGCCGCATAATAGTAGCGCAAACAATCTGGATCTAAATGTTTTAAGTAAGTATTTGCTTGAATAAAAGTCCCGCGCGATTTTGACATCTTCGCGCCATCAACGGTAACATAGCCGTGCACAAAAATATTGGATGGTTTACGATATTCGCTACCATCAAGCATAGCTGGCCAAAATAAACTATGGAAATACACAATATCTTTACCAATAAAGTGATAAAGTTCAGTACTAGAATCTTTATTCCAAAACTCATCAAAGATGGGTTTATTATTTTTATTACAATAATTCAAGAAAGATCCCATATAACCAATTGGAGCATCTAACCAAACATAGAAATATTTACCTGGTGCATCAGGAATTTCAAAACCGAAATAAGGGGCATCACGGCTAATATCCCATGGTTGTAAACCTGCTTCAAACCACTCTTGCATTTTATTAGCAACCTGTTCTTGCATTGTACCAGAACGAATCCAAGCTTGTAACATGCCTGAAAAAGCGGGCAAATCAAAAAAGAAATGCTCCGATTCTTTCAAAATCGGCGTTGCACCTGAAACGACAGATTTTGGATCAATCAAATCGGTAGGATTATAAGTAGCACTACATACTTCACAATTGTCACCATATTGGTCTGGTGCTTTACAATGAGGGCATGTACCTTTAACAAAACGATCAGGTAAAAACATGTGTTTTTCTGGATCGAATAATTGTGATATGACTTTAGTTTTAATATAACCGTTAGCTTTTAATCGTTTATATATTTGTTCTGATATTTCGCGATTTTCAGGGCTATGAGTTGAATGGTAATTATCATAACTAATGTTAAATCCAGCAAAATCGCGTTGATGTTCAGTTTTAACTTCTTCAATCATCTGCTCTGGAGTAATACCTAATTGCTGAGCTTTAAGCATAATTGGTGTACCGTGCGCATCGTCGGCACAAATAAAATAAATTTCGTTACCGCGCATACGTTGAAAACGTACCCAAACATCCGCTTGAATATGTTCAAGCATATGACCTAAATGAATTGAACCGTTTGCATAAGGAAGTGCACAAGTCACCAATATTTTGCGTTGCGTTGTCATGTGAATTAATTACCTTTTATTACATAATGGCAGAAATAGTACATCAAACGTGTGATTATCGCCAGATTTATGCCATAATTTGATAAAATTTGTTTATATACTCAATGGTATTGTATAGTGTAAAAGTCATAAATGTTAGATTTATTATGTGTGTAAGATATGTTTCACATTTAATAAATAATGATGTGACTTGAAATATTCTAAAGCCAAAACAATATGAGTATAAGTGAATGCATAACAATTAAGGCTAAAAATCATGGAAGCAAGAAAAATTCTGGAAAATTTTACTCATCCTACCTTACAAAAAAATTTGATTGAACTTGGCGCAGTTAAAACTTGTGAAATAGAAGATCAAATTCTAGTCATTAAGTTAGTTATGCCTTTTGCATGGCAAGTAGCTTTTGATGAACTTAAATCAGCAGTCACACCACAGTTACTTAAACTTACTAATGTTAAAGATGTTAAATGGCAGATTGAATACAATATCGCCACACTTAAACGCGCCAATAACCAACATGCAATACACAATATAAAAAACATTATTGCTATTAGTTCTGGTAAAGGTGGCGTTGGTAAATCATCCACTGCCGTTAATATTGCACTAGCACTACAAAAGCAAGGCGCTACGGTGGGTATTTTAGATGCAGATATTTATGGTCCTTCCATTCCCACCATGTTAGGTACAGAAAAGAAACAACCCTTAACACCAGATAATAAACATATGTCACCCATAATGGCATATGGGCTGGCGAGTAATTCAATTGGTTATCTAGTGGATTCTGATGGTGCAATGGTATGGCGTGGACCTATGGCCAGTAAAGCATTATTGCAAATATTACAAGACACACTATGGCCTGAACTTGATTATTTGATCATTGATATGCCGCCAGGAACAGGGGATATTCAGTTAACGCTTGCACAAAGTATTCCAGTCACTGCAGCGGTCATTGTAACAACTCCGCAAGATATCGCACTGATTGATGCCAAAAAAGGGATTACCATGTTTACTAAAGTTAGCATTCCCACTTTAGGCATTATTGAAAATATGAGTTACCATATTTGTGAAAATTGTGGTCAACATGAAGCCATCTTTGGCGAAGGAGGCGCAAAGCGTCTAGCTGAACAATATCATACAGCATTACTTGGACAGATCCCTTTACACAAAACTCTACGTCAAGATCTTGATACAGGTAAACCCACTGTCATTAATCATCAAGAGAGTGAATTTACCCAAATTTATTGTCAAATCGCAGGTCGTATTGCGAGTGAACTTTATTGGCAAGGTCAAGCCATCTTACCAGATATATCTTTTAAAGCACTTTAATATACAAAAAATATATTGGCTTTTAACGACTAAAAGCCAATATCAAGATAGATTAAAAGAATGCAGTAAAATAAAAACCCTCTTTAGAGTTGATACTCACTATTTCAAATGGCTAAATTCCTCTTTAGCTTTAGCTAGCTGTTTATTAAACTCCCCATTGGTATGTAGCTGTGCAACAACAGCAGCTGCCATCACTTTAGCTGCATCAATATCACTTTGCCAATGATAACCACAAATGACTCGACTTTCCCCAATTTCATAACCACGTTTTAAAATCTCGTTTTGGCGTAGTGGGTTTATTTCTGCAAGCACTAACGAAATAGCAAACCCCAAAGTAGTATGCCCTGAAGGATAAGAACCATTGGTAGATAATGTTTTCTCATCTTCAGGACGACATGTTGGTTCATTGAAAAAAGCAAATGGACGAACTCGATTATAATAAACTTTTGCTGACCGAGTAGCAAGATCCCCTGCATCTTCTTTCATTGTCGTGATAAGCTTGTAAATTTCTGGTGTTGAAGTACTTGAAATCTCATAACCAAAAGAGGGGGAAAATCGTTTAGTAACATTATTTTTCGTCGCATCAGCATCTAAATATGCCTGATGCCCTCGTTCAGTATTACGAACAGACTTCCCCCAGTCATATTGGGCTTTATCCCTAAGAAATTCAATACTATTGTAAGATGGTGGTTGAGGCAAAAGTAGCAAACTATCTGGAGCCTGATCAACTTTAAGGTAATAATCTTCCGGATCGGTTGTTACATCTTTTGCTTCAATGGCGAACACATTTGTACATAACAAAGAACAAATGATAATACTCTTTACAAAAACTTTTTGCATACTTATCTCCTCAATAAAAAAATAATATTTGAAATTTAATCATTTATTTAATAACATAAATTTACTTATTCATTTTTTTAAAGTGATATAAAGCATTTATATTAGATCGATAAATCGCTGCTTAATAAGACTGGCTTTTGTATAAATTGGAACTTATATTAATAAATCATGATATTTGATGATGTGACAACAGTCACATTTCAATATCTAACGATCAGTCCTACTGAATTTAAAAATTTTATAAGGAGTATCGCTTTGGATTAACCAATTGATAAACGAATATGTCTATCAATTGATTTTTAATTTATATTACACAAAGATTTTGTCGCGAAACATAAAAAACACAGCACCGAGCAAACATAAACCAGCCCATATAAAATCAGTTTTAAAAGGCTCTTTTAGGATATAGATTGAAAATGGAATAAAGACAGATAAACTAATAACTTCTTGAATAATTTTTAACTGCCCAGTAGTTGCTATTTGAAAACCAATACGATTAGCTGGAACTTGCAATAAATATTCAAAAAGCGCAATTCCCCAGCTAATAAACACCGCTATAATCCAAGTTTGATTATGCAAAAAGCGTAGGTGTCCATACCAAGCAAAAGTCATAAAAATATTACTTAAAATGAGTAAACTGACCGTGATAATAAGTGGGTTCATAATAATCACTAGTATATTAAAATAAGGGTATAATATTATATACCTTTGAATAAAAAATATGCAAAATGACAAGGTTGATTTTTGTTTTATTACATAACAATTAACAAATTTAATAATAAAATCAATTGTGTATTTCAATGCATAATAAATTATTGATACTAATTGCTGCTAATTTTATAGTTAATGAAAAATATCATTCCCATCAACTCGACACAAAGGAAACCATTATGCAAAGAAGAGTAAATCAAGTTACTATGAAAGGTCATCCGATTACATTGCTCGGACCAGAAATCAAAGTTGGTGATCAAGCGCCCGATTTTGTTGTCGAAAATATAGAAATGCAGCCAGTTAAATTATCGGATTTCAAAGGTAAAGTCAGAATTATTAACTCCGTACCATCCATTGATACTTCAGTATGTAGCGCTCAGGTGCACCGTTTTAATGTTGAAGCGACAAAATTAAAAGATACCACTATATTTTCAGTCAGTGTCGATTTACCTTTTGCATTAAATCGTTATTGTGCAGCAGACGGAATTGACTCAGTTAACATCACATCGGATCACAAAACTCTCGATTTTGGATTAAAATATGGAGTCGTAATTGAAGAAAAGCGTTTATTGGCGCGTGCGGTATTTGTTGTTGATAAAAATGATAAAATTGCTTATGTTGAATATGTAAAAGAAACCTCAAATGAACCTGATTACGATAAAATATTGAACGTAGTTAAAACACTGTGATAAAAATTAGAACCATAATGATGTTTATGCCACCTTATTTCATTAGGTGGCGTTTGAAATTAAGATTTATCTTTCCTATATATGTAACAATGGTTAAGATTCAGTTATAATTACCAATAATCAATTTATCCCATCTTTAAGTAAAATCATGAATAATGCTAAAAAGCGCTCTCGGATCTGGTCGTCGATTCTTTGTTTAGCTTTTGCTGGATTTATTTTCAATACTACCGAATTTGTACCGGTAGGTTTACTGCCTAATATTGCGGAAAGTTTTTCAATGGATGTAGCTCATGCTGGGTTATTATTAACTATATATGCTTGGGCTGTATCATTACTGTCGTTACCATTGACAGTATTAACATCCAAAATGGAGCGTCGCAAACTCCTTATTTTTTTGTTTTGTTTATTTATTGGAAGCCATATATTAGCTGGCTTTGCATGGAATTTCTATAGTTTAATGACAGCGCGCATTGGTATCGCTTGTGCACATGCAGTATTTTGGGCTATTACCACACCTTTAGCTGTTCGATTGGCACCAAATGGCAAAAAAGCCAAAGCGATGAGCTTTATTGTAATAGGCACATCAATGGCAACCGTGCTCGGTATTCCGATAGGTACCAAAATAGGAGAATTAGTCGGTTGGCGTATCACGTTTTTATGTATCGGTGGCATTGCCTTTGGAATTTTAGTTTTATTGCTTTACTTGCTCCCCAAAGTACCAAGTATTAATACCATTTCACTCAAAGATTTGCCAAAGGTGTTAAAACGTCCAGCTTTACTCAATATTTACTTGTTAACGGCTATTATTATCACTGGACATTTTACTGCCTATACTTATATTACTCCATTTATGATGAAGGTAGGTGGATTCAGTCAAGAAATTGTTGTCCATCTATTATTAATTATTGGATTTTCAGGCATGATTGGCAGTGTTATTTTTACTCGATATGCAAGTAAATACCCAACAGCAATATTAGTTGGACCCATGATATTATTAATGGCATGCTTATTATCACTCTACTTCTGCACATTTAGCCTTTACACCGCGATGGTGCAAGGCGTGATATGGGGATTATCAATCACCATTATTGGTATGGTAATGCAAAGTAAAGTAATCGATATCGCGCCAGATGCCACCGATATAGCTACGTCTGTTTATTCTGGGATTTATAATATTGGAATCGGAGGAGGAGCCTTTGTTGGCAGCCAAGTATTAGTAAAACTGTCTACCCATTACATTGGGTTGGTTGGTGCTATTTTTGTTATTTTAGCGTTACTACTTTTTTTCTTGTTATCCAAAAAAACCTGGTAAAAGCAAATAAGCACTGGTTATACCAGCGCTTATTAATTTTGTTAATTGATGCGATAACATTCATCACTGTTGACTAAGTGCTTCTAACTGCTCCCAGCGGTCGAACACAGCTTCTAATTCGACTTCTTTATCACTTAATGATTGTAAAATTTGATTCGTTATATCATGAGGTTGATTAAAAAAGTCATTTTGACCAATTTGCTTTTGTAAATCAGCAATTGCTATTTCAAGCTGTTCTATTTTACTTGGTAATTGAGCTAATTCACGTTGTTCGTTATAGCTAAGTTTCACTTTCTTTTTAACTGCAAAATCTTTATTTTGGTTATTAATCGTTTTTGATTCTTGTTTAGTTTGTTGACTACTAGTATTTATTTTTAAAACTTTAACAGGTTGTGCCTGCTGCTGTTGTTGTAAAGCATCAGCATAGCCTCCTGAATAAATACCAATATTCCCTTTATCTTCAAAAAACCAACATTGTGTTACAACATTATCAACAAACTGCCGATCGTGGCTTACCAATAAAACGGTTCCTTGATAATCATTGACTAATTCTTCTAATAATTCTAGCGTTTCAATATCTAAATCATTTGTTGGTTCGTCCAACACTAATAAATTGCTGGGTTTTAAAAACAGTTTTGCCAATAACAATCGATTACGTTCACCACCAGATAACGCCCTTACTGGCGTTCTAGCTCTTTTTGGCGGGAATAAAAAGTCCTGTAAATAACCCAATACATGACGTGAACGACCATTTACCATCACCTCTTGCTTGCCTTCAGCCAAGTTATCCATCACTGTTTTTTCTGGATCAAGCTCCAAACGATACTGATCAAAATAGGCAACCTCAAGCTTAGTGCCACAATGCACACTACCTGATGTAGGTATTAAATTGCCAAGCATCAATTTTAACAATGTAGTTTTACCAATACCATTAGGGCCAATCAGTGCAATTTTATCGCCTCTCAAAACTTGTACTGAAAAGTCATTGATCAACAATTTATCTTCAACTTGGTAAGTCACATTTTCTAATTCAAAAACGATTTTTCCTGAACGTAATGCTTCCTCAATTTGCATTTTAGCTTTTCCCATCACTTGGCGACGCTCAGAATACTCTTGTCGCATTGCCTTTAATGCTCGTACTCGACCTTCATTACGGGTGCGACGTGCTTTGATACCTTGACGGATCCATACCTCTTCTTGAGCTAATTTTTTATCGAATTCGGTATTTTGTAGTTCTTCAACACGCAATGCTTCTTCTTTACCAAGTAAGTAATTATCATAATTACCACTCCAAGAAGCGATTTTGCCACGATCTAAATCAATAATCCGTGTTGCCATTTGACGAATGAACGAACGGTCATGCGAAATAAATACAATGCTACCATTAAAACTTTTTAAAAATTCTTCTAACCATTTGATAGTTTTAATATCTAAATGGTTAGTTGGTTCATCTAGTAATAAAACTGTTGGCTGACAAACCAAAGCTTTAGCTAAAGCCGCTTTACGCAACCAACCTCCAGAAAGTGATGATAATTGAGCTTCACTATCAAGTGATAATGATGAAATCACATTACGAATCCGATTTTCAAGTTGCCAACCATTTTGGTGATCTAACTGCTCTTGCATTTTAGCTAATTTTGTTAAATTACTTTCACTGGGTTCTAGCTCAACTCGACGCGATAATTCGTGAAAGTTCTTTAATAACTGCGATTGTTCTTGTAATCCTTCTGCCACAAAATCAAATACATTACCTTGGATATCACGAGGAGGATCTTGTTGTAAGCGTGATACGATAACGTTAGTTTCATAAACAATTTGCCCTTCATCCAATGGTACTTCTTTATTAAGTACTTTAAGTAAAGTGGATTTACCTGCACCATTACGACCAACAAGACAAACACGTTCGTTGGCTTCTATCGCCATATCAATATGATCCAATAGTGGTGCATCACTAAATGAAAGATAAGCATTGGTAAGATTAATTAATGACATATTTATGATTTTTATTTGGATATTAAATAATAAAGCGTTATTCTATCACAAAGTTGTGAAAGGCAACTAAAATTCAACTTACAAAGAATATAAAACCCTTACAAAATCAGAATTGTGTTTCTCTTCGATAACAGAAACAAATGCAACGATATTTATTGATAATTTTAGTTTAAAAAATTTATTACCAATTGAATATGCAAATAATATGTTGGTACGGAGGTTATTTATGAGTCATATGTGGACATTCCAACGGGTCGGTGGATTAGATCAAGTTGTATTTAAAAACGCTAGCGACATTATCAATCTACCTGATTTAGATCCTAAATTATGGGTAGCATTAAGTTGCCCAACTACAGGGTTAGATTTTGATAAACGAACCTTAGCTTTACTTGATACAGACCAAGACGGACGCATTCGTATACCGGATATTTTAGATGCAATTAGTTGGACCAAAGACAAAATATTATCGTTTGGCAGTATTTTACAATCCTCTAACACATTACCATTATCTGAAATCAACACCTCAACAGAACAAGGTAAAAAACTTTCCGTTACTGCACACAGCATTCTTGCGAATTTAAACAAACATGATATAAATTATTTAACTCAAGAAGATGTGCAAGATTCGATAAAAATTAATGCAGGTAAGCTTTACAATGGTGATTTAATTTTTCCATCTTCTGCCGAGTTATCACCTGAAATGCAAACATTCATTCAAACGGCAATTAAAACAACCGGTGCCATGAAAGATATGAGTGGGCAAGATGGCATTAACTTAGAGATTGCGCAAACCTTTATGGATAATCTTAAAACTTGGCAGCTGTGGCAAACTGACATTAGCAACACCCAAACTCCATTTGGTGAAAACCGAGCAGAAATTTGGAAATTAGTCCAACTTTTAAAACCCAAAATTGATGATTATTTTCTACGTGTTGAATTGGCCGAATATGCTCCACAAGCACAAACAGCGCTCAATGTAGACGAAAAATATATTGTCCCTAACGAAAATGGTTTACTCTCAGATGAAGCTTTATCTGAATTACCTTTATCAAAAATTGACTCCACCCGTTATCTTGATTTAGTCAATGGGCTAAATCCGCTTTGGAAAGAAAAAATTACTCGTTTTAAAACCTTAGTTTCCTCATCATTATCTAATCCTGACCAACTAACCCAACAAGAATGGCAAAATATTCAACACAGCTTACAAGAATACACTACGTTGATCAGTTCAAAACCAGAACTTGTACAATTAAATGTTGCTATCGAGCCAACAGCGAGTATAGAAGACATTCACAATGATGTTATCTCCAGATTGTTAAACTCAGATTTATTAATAGAATTCAAGCAAATGGTTGAGCAAGATAACCAAACCCCTATTTCAGCATCCGATGTGCTGGTGCTTGAAAAGTTAGTTTTGTTTCATAAACATCTTTATCGCTTACTGGTTAATTTTTCCTCGTTTGCTGATTTCTTCTCGCCCGAAAAAAGAGCTGCTTTTCAGCTAGGTAAACTGTATATTGATGGTCGCTGTGCTACCCTTTGTGTCGCCGTCGATAACATTGCCAAACATGCCAATATGGCAAATTATTCTGAGCTTTGTTTACTCTATTGTGAATGTACCCGTCATGGTGAAAAGAAACTGATTGCAGCGGCAATAACCGCTGGACAAGGTGATTTATTGATTGAAGGTCGTAATGGTGTGTTTATTGATAATGAAGGGAATGATTGGGATGCCAATGTGATTAAAATGATCACCAAACCTATCAGTATTCAACAAGCCATTTGGGCTCCATATCAACGTTTTGGTCGTTTAATTACCGAACAAATTAACAAATGGGCAACGGATAAAGATGCCGATATCGAAAAGTCTAGCGAACAAGCCTTACAAAATCCTGCTAATAAATTCGATATTGGTAAAAGCATGGGGATTTTTGCTGCAATTGGTTTAGCTATTGGAGCTATTGGTACAGCATTAGCCTCTATTTTTCAAGCAATCTTTTCGCTCGCTTGGTGGCAATTCCCATTAGTTATTTTTGGGCTATTTTTGATTGTCTCTGGACCTTCAGTAATCTTAGCATGGCTAAAACTACGCCGTCGTACACTTGGACCCTTACTCGAAGCATCAGGCTGGGCAATAAATGGACAAGTGAAAATTAACTTAATGTTAGGCGGATTGCTCACGAGCAAAGCCGAACTACCTAATAATGCTAAACGAAATTTGCGTGATCCCATGAAACAGAACAATCATAGGCTCATCGCTATTTTTTGGTTAGCCATATTATTAGGTGTGGGGATTAGCGGTGGCTGGCTTTGGCATAAAGGTTATTTAAACAAATTTATTGAACCACAACATCATATTCAACAAAATGTGCAACAACAATCACACATTCATAATAATAACAACGTAAGTGAAAATCATAAAAAAATGAAATGACTATCGGAGATTCAAGCCGATAGCCAATACAAACTTTGCCGACTGATTATGTCGGCAAAAGTTAACTAAATAACAGTCAATCAGTGTTGATAAACGGGTAAACGACGACAAACAGCTAATACTTTAGCTTTTACGGTTTGAATAGTTTGCTCGTCATCAATGTTATCTAAAACATCACAAATCCAATTTGCCAACTCACGTGATTCTGCTTCTTTGAAACCTCGGCGAGTGATGGCTGGTGAACCGATACGTACGCCTGATGTCACAAATGGGCTTTGCGGATCTTTTGGTACACTGTTTTTATTTACCGTAATATTCGCGCTACCTAATGCGGCGTCAGCTTCTTTACCTGTAATTTTTTTATCCACTAAATCAATTAAAAATAGATGATTTTGCGTTTCACCTGAAACCACTTTATAACCACGTTTTAAAATAACATCAACCATGGCTTGCGCATTTTTTATTACTTGATGTTGATATTCTTTATAGGCTGGTTCCATCGCTTCTTTTAAAGCTACCGCTTTGGCGGCAATTACGTGCATTAAAGGTCCCCCTTGAGCCCCAGGGAAGACAGATGAATTTAATCTTTTATAAAGATCGTCACTACCGCCTTTGGCTAAAATTAACCCCCCACGAGGTCCGCCTAATGTTTTATGAGTTGTCGTAGTAACTACATGAGCAAAAGGTACTGGGTTAGGATATACACCTGCGGCAACTAAACCAGCAACATGAGCCATATCCACAAACAAGAACGCACCGACACTATCAGCAATCTCGCGCATGCGCTTCCAATCGACCACACCTGAATAAGCAGAAAAACCACCAATAATCATTTTAGGTTTTGAATCTAAAGCTATTTTTGCCAATTGTTCGTAATCAATATGTCCAGTTTCGTCAACACCATAAGCGACTACATTATATAATTTACCTGAAAAACTGACTGGTGAACCATGTGTGAGATGCCCGCCTTCTGACAAATTCATACCTAGCACCGTATCACCTGGTTTTAATAATGTCATATAGACAGCAAAATTAGCCTGTGAACCTGAATGCGGTTGCACATTAGCATAGTCAGCACCAAACAACGTTTTTGCTCGCTCAATAGCTAACCGCTCAACAATATCAACGTATTCACAACCGCCATAATAACGTTTACCTGGATAACCTTCGGCATATTTATTGGTTAATTGCGATCCTTGTGCTTGCATTACGCGAGGACTGGTATAGTTTTCGGATGCGATTAGCTCAAGATGATCTTCTTGACGTTGTTCTTCACCTTTGATGGCATTCCATAATTCTTTATCATAATTGGCAATGGTCATATCTTTACTGAACATATTGGCTCCTTGTTAATAATTGCATTCACCATTAAGCATAACTGCACTTATTGGTTTAAAAACACATCATCAGCAATTATCCTCACTTAATCAGCATATTATTTCAATCTTTTTTTTGGATTATAAAAAAATTTTATATTAAAACGGTAGTTAAATACGACAGTTTTTATTGCTGGTTTCATCTGTGAAAACTTACTTTAAATTCAATTGTTTTATCAATTATCTTTTGACAAAACAAATTTTACTTAAATTCTGTAAACAAAAATCAACAACATTTCTTGAGTCACCTAGTTAGAATCACTTTAGGTAATCATTTGATAGCTTTTGCCATCATCATAAAAACAAAATTATATAATTGCGTCTAAATACACTTTTTTCTAATCGTGTTATTGGTATTCATTTTTTTCTAATGCCAATAATTTTATTTTGGTTTTGAAGAATTCAAATCCCCCATAGCGATAATGTCTTCATTCGCATCCATCTCGCTGCTTGATTCATAGATTTATGTGAACAGTCAAGTCCTTTAACAAAGGAGAGTAATGAAATAAATATAAACAAGATAAAGATAGTTAACTTCTTCATAGTTATTTCTTTTATTTAATGAAGTTAATAGTAGAACTGAAAAAGTTAATTGCCATTTATTTCATTAATTAACATAAATGAATTTTGTGTTTAGACTATACAAAAATGAAAGATTAAGTAATCATCAAAATAATATAAAAAATCAATTTTAATTATTTTGAATGTCACAAAATTGCAATAGCACTTTTTTATTTATTAATATTATGTATATACTGTTGCTAAAATTGATTATTGAGTAACACGTTTTATGCCCTTATCTACGCTCGTTATTTTGCCTTTTTTAATATTAACCATTACTTTTGCTTCACTTTTTCAACAAAAAAAATGGCAATTACTGATTATTGTCTTAATGACAGTTTTCATCGTGATGGAACTCACCTCTGTCTATTTTAGTGGTGGTTTTATTAACTATCAGTTTTTTGTGAATTTAAATGTAAATGATATCATTGAAGGTTTGTTCATTTTTAAACTGCAAGCGGTACTAGTTATTGCTGTCTTTTTTGGGTTGGTATTTATATTGTCAAAATTGGCCAATCTATACAAACGTAAATGTCGGTTATTTATTCGCTTATTATTTGCCGGTTTTGCCATCATCTCAATAAGTTACCCTAACGGTCCTTTAAGTCGTTTGTATGAAATATATCAAGTAACGAGTGCTCCTCATAAACCGTTTCAACAAGCGCTACAATCATTAAATATGATTGACTATCCAACCAAAGATCAAATTGTAAGCCAAAAGGGCAAAAATATTATCGTATTGTCTCTTGAATCTTTTGAACAAGGCTTTTTGGATTTTGAAGAAATTACACCCAATCTACGACAATTACGCCAAGATTATACCTTCTTTGCTAATATGCCAATGAGTACGGGCAGCAGTTGGACTACCGCTTCAATGTATACTTATATGACAGGCATGCCATTTCTAATTGGAGGATACACAACCTCACCATTAATGAAAGCAAACCAAACACAATTAGTAAGCTTGGGGGATGTACTTAGACAGGCAGGCTACCAAACACGTTATGTAATGGCGGGTCCTAACTTTGCAGGAATTGGGCACACAGCTGGATTATTTGGTATGCAAATTGTCTCCGAAGAAACTTATGTTGGTCAATATCCCAATGCCCCATTTGGATTATACGACAAGGATATTTTAGATATAGCTCAAAAACAGATTATTGAGATGAACAGCTCAGGTAAGCCATTTGCTTTATTTATTTCAACAGTTTCAACTCATGCGCCTAATGGCTTCAATGATGAACGCATGCAATCAGTCATATCACCTAAAGATGATAATATGTCATTTGTCGCTGCTTCGCTCGATTATAATGTTGGACAATTTATCCGATATTTAAAAGATAATGGATTATTGGATAACACTGTGTTTTATATTTTCCCCGATCATTTAATGATGGGTGCAGGCACTGCAACAATTAATCGCTTATCCCAAAAAGAGCGCAAACTTTACCTACTCACCAATGCTAAAACTGAAAATTTACATAAAACACCCGATCAAGTCATTTACCAAATTGATCTACCTCGTTTAATTTTAAATGGTGCGCAAGTTGAGAGTAATGCTAAATTTTTAACTGATTACCTAACCGAGCCCAATTTAAATAAAAAACAATTTATTGAGCAATATAAATCAAAAATTGCAACGATAAATAATTCTGCACAAGTATTTAAATAGGTATAAAATGACAGTCGATACATTAATGCTAGTCATCACTATCAGTTTTTTAGGATTGATTTCACCGGGACCTGATTTTTTTCTGATTCTGAAAAACAGTTTGAGCTATAGCCGAAAAATCGCGTTGATGTCTTGTTTAGGCGTGATTATGGCGATATTAATTCATATGAGTTATTGTATTGCCGGTATTGCCATACTCATTGCAACAACACCGATTCTTTATAATGGATTACGTTATGCAGGTTCAGCTTACTTATTATGGCTCGGAATAAAAGCATTACTAGCAAAGAAAGCAAGTACAACTTATCTTATTCAACAATCGAACATCAAATGTATTTCCGCTAAAACGGCCTTTATGCAAGGCCTATTTTGCAATCTACTTAATCCTAAAGCAACACTCTACTTCTTAGCAATTTTCACTCAAGTATTAAGTGCAAATTCATCAATGATTGATAAACTTTTGGTAGCACTTATCATTTGGATAGAAGCTGTTATTTGGTGGCCTTTTGTTGTGTATATATTCCAAACACCAGCTGTACAACGAAAATATTTTAAAATACAAATAATTATTGATAAATTATTAGGTATTATTTTAATAACATTAGGTATAAAAGTTGCATTAGGATTTTAAAATAAATTTCTCAATATTTTTTTACTAAAACATTATGTTCACCTGAAACTTTTTTACATCAAAACTTTCTTTTTTTGAATCTTCTATAGTTAATGATACACTGTTAGCAATATGATTGATTATAATTAACCATTATTGATTATCGATTATAGCTATATGATTTACTTATATTTAAATATATTAGGTTAGTAAATATGAACAAATTATTACAATATGGTCGAGAACTTCTTGAATTAGAACTTCAAGAAGCCCAAAAATTACCTGATCGACTAGGTAAAGATTTTATTGAAGCGTGTCAACTTATTTTATCAAATAAAGGGAAAGTCGTTGTATCAGGTATTGGAAAATCCGGACATATTGGAAAAAAAATCGCAGCATCATTAGCAAGCACCGGTAGTCCAGCTTTTTTCATGCACCCATCTGAAGCCTTACATGGGGATTTAGGTATGGTCACTAAAAATGATGTAGCCATTCTTATCTCATACTCTGGACGAGCAAAAGAATTTAACTTTATTTTACCAATGCTGTCAGCAATGAACGTACCTGTGATAGCCATTACAGGTGGATTGGATTCTCCATTAGCTAAATCAGCGCAAGCAGTACTCGATGTATCAATCGAACAAGAAGCATGTCCAATGGGACTTGCACCGACTTCAAGTTCAACCAATACTCTACTAATGGGTGATGCACTCGCTATCGCAGTTATGCGTGCTCGTGGATTCAAAGAAGAAGATTTTGCTCGCTCTCATCCTGCGGGTAGTTTGGGAGCTAAATTACTCAATCATGTCAAAGATGTCATGAGACAAGGTGATTTAATTCCAAAAGTACCTCAGACTGCAACGGTATTCGATGCCATATTAGAATTAAGCCGAACTGGAGTGGGTTTAGTTGCAATCTGTCAGGATAATAATAAAATAATTGGTGTTTTTACCGACGGAGACTTACGTCGATTATTACTAAAAAATGGTACATTGCAAGATAGTATTAGCTCTGTTATGACAAGCCCTGGCTATCAAATACCTGAGAGTTGGAAAGCAGTAGAAGCTTTAAAATCATTTAATGATCATAATATTACCGCAGCACCTGTCGTTAATAGTTCAGGTGAATTAGTAGGCGCTTTAAATATTCATGATTTACATCAAGCGGGAATAAGCTAAAAACTATTATAAATACTTATTGCAAAAAGGTACTATCTATTGAGATAATTACCGACCTAAATTTTTGTCGTTAGACGGAGATCCAAGAAAAGTTACACAGTTAACAATGCGAATGATTAAATAAATCATTGAACGTTAATGTTGTGTTGTATATTTTAACCAAAATTAATAGATGATGAAACTACAATGGCAGAAAAGCGAAATATCTTTCTAATTGGCCCAATGGGGGCAGGAAAAAGCACAATAGGCCGACAGATTGCACAACAGCTAGGCATGGAATTTTTTGATTCAGACCAAGAGATTGAAAAACGTACAGGCGCTGATATTGCATGGATTTTTGATTTAGAGGGTGAAGACGGATTCCGAGCCAGAGAAGAAAAAGTCATTAATGAATTGACTGAAAAACAAGGCGTAGTACTTGCAACCGGAGGGGGTTCAGTATTATCGAAAGAGACTCGTAATCGATTATCGGCTCGTGGCATTGTTGTTTATCTTGAAACAACCATTGAAAAACAAATGGCTAGAACGCAAAAAGATAAACGTCGTCCACTTTTACAAGGCGGCAATACTCCAAGAGAACTTTACGAAGAACTTGCCGGCGAGCGAGAACCTCTTTACGAAGAAATTGCGGATATTACAATCAAAACTGATGAACAAAGTGCTAAAGGTGTTGCAAGTTATATTATTGAGAAAATAGAGCAAATTTAAGTCGCTTATTTTAGAAATAATGGTACTTTATAAGGCAATAATCTTTTGATAGGTTAAGGAGGAAATATGCGTGTAGATAAAGACGATCGTTATATATCAGAACAACCTAGCAAGGATTCAACGCCCCCATTAAAATTGCCTAATTTTCTTCAAAATTATCCAAAGAAAAAACTTATTATTTGCGGTTTGATAATCCTAGTTATTTTTTTAATAATAAGCTTGATTATTTTCCGACCTTCACGAAAAAGCGAACCAACGCCTTTAACGCCTCCTGTGGTTAACGGTGTTGCTTCAACAGTTGAAACGGATAATATTAATGCTGTTTATGATGGACAAAGCAATGTTACAGATAATGGAAAAACTACTGATAATTCATTGGTGAATTTGGAAAGATTGAATCCATCTAAACCTGAAGTGCCAAAACCATCTGAAAATAACAGTAATGGTATAATTTCAACTGATAATTCAAATATGGCATCAAATGCCAATCGTAATGGCGAAAAAAAACCAACTAAAAAGATAGTTAATCTAAACGACGACAAAAATAGTTTAGCTAAAAACTCTAGGATAAAAGATGATCATTATGTGATTCAAATTACTGCATCTAGGTCGATTGAGGGCTTAAAAAAATTTGTTACACAAAATAAAATAGCGAATTACCATATTTATGAAACTCAATACAGCAATGGTAAATGGTTTATTTTAGTTAAAGGTAATTATTCATCAATTGATGAGGCTCATAAAGCGATCAAGTCACTACCAACAGCTCTCCAAAAAGATAAACCATGGGTTAAGTCGGGAGCAATGGTTAATAAAGAAAAAATAGTAAACTAATAAAGGATATCGTCCATTTATCCTACTAGCAACGAAAAAATAGGAGCAACCGTTGAAGAAGCAACGAGCCTTTTTAAAATGGGCCGGAGGAAAATATGCGCTTGTAGACACAATTAAGCAATATCTACCAGAAGGGGAACAATTAATTGAACCTTTTGTTGGCGCAGGTTCTGTTTTTTTAAATACCGATTACAAAAGTTATATTTTAGCTGATATCAATCATGATTTAATTGCACTATTTAAACTACTAAAAACAAACCCTGATCAATTTATTAATGATCTTAAACCATTATTTAATGAGCAAAATAATCAATCTGAGGCATTTTACCAACTTCGAGATGTATTTAATGGTAGTAACGATCAGTATTTAAGATCGTTACTCTTTGTCTATTTCAATCGACATGGTTATAACGGGTTATGTCGTTATAATACTAATGGAAAATTTAATGTACCCTTTGGTCGATATAAAACAGTCTATTTCCCTGAAAAAGAACTTTACTTTTTTGCTGAAAAAGCACAAAAGGCTGAGTTTATTTGTGCGCCTTATCATGAGGTCATGCAAAAGGCTGAACAAAATTCGGTGATTTATTGTGATCCACCTTATATTCCACCTAATAAATCAGGAGGATTTACGTCTTATTATTCCAATATTTTTGGCTTTGAAGAGCACAAAAATTTGTCTAAATTAGCGGAAACAGTGGCATATAAAAAAAATATACCCGTACTGGTGTCTAACCATTATACTGAATACACCATGACGCTCTATAATAAGGCGAGTTATCTTTACCGAGCAGAAATGCGTCGTTCAATCAGTTGTGCAGGTGGAAGCAGAAAAAAGATTGATGAGATTTTAGCTTTATATAAAAAGTCATGAGCAAGCTTATATGTAAAGTTGATTATTTAGAGGTAGGTTATGAAAGAATTTATTATTGCACCATCAATATTGTCCGCGGATTTTGCTCGCCTTGGGGAAGATACTCAAAAAGTACTTGATGCGGGTGCAGATGTTATCCATTTTGATGTAATGGATAATCATTTTGTACCAAATCTAACCATGGGTTCAATGTTTTGCAAAGCGTTACGTGACTATGGGATTACCGCACCGATTGATGTGCATTTAATGGTTTCGCCAGTCGAAGAATTAATTACCTCTTTCGCCAAAGCTGGCGCTACGAATATCTCTATTCATCCGGAAGCGACCATCCATTTGGATCGAGCGATACAGTTAATCAAAGATCATGGTTGCAATGCTGGTATTGTATTTAATCCAGCCACCCCATTAGATTATTTAGATTATGTAATCGATAAAATTGATATTATTTTATTAATGAGCGTTAATCCTGGTTTTGGCGGACAATCTTTTATTCCTTCCACCTTAAAAAAATTACAACAAACAAGAAAACGCATTATTGATTCGGGACGAGATATTCGTTTAGAAGTCGATGGAGGCGTTAAAGTTGATAATATAGCCGAAATTGCCAAAGCTGGTGCCGATATGTTTGTAGCAGGTTCAGCTGTTTTTGGTGAACCAGATTATAAAACGGTAATTGACGCTATGCGCCAACAGTTAGCAGGAGTTACATATGCATAAATTACAAGATATTCAAGCAATCGCCTTTGATTTAGATGGCACACTTGTTGATAGTGTGCCAGGACTTACGCTTGCTGCGCAAAATATGCTTGCAGATTTAAAACTTGCCACTATAACAAATGAACAAGTAAAAAACTTTGTTGGAAATGGCATTGATGTGATGTTAGAACGCATATTTAAAGCAATTAATGTTATACCATCAGCTGAACAATTTGCCAAAGCTAAAGCACTATTTAATCAACATTATGACAAGGTCATCGATGCCGAAACTAAGCTATTCCCTCATGTCAAAGAAACCTTAAAAACACTGCATAATAATCAATATTCATTGGCACTAGTGACGAACAAACCCGCTCAATTTTTACCAGATTTGCTATCATCGCTTGGCATAAAAGAGTACTTTTCCCTGATACTTGGAGGTGGTGATGTTATTAAATTAAAACCACATCCAGCACCACTATACCAAGTCATGGCAACCTTCGGTTTATTCAGCGATCAGTTATTGTTTGTGGGAGATTCTAAAAACGATATTACTGCTGCCCAAAATGCCAAATGCCCTACTGTTGCACTAACCTATGGATACAATTATGGCATCTCGATTGCGACCAGCAATCCTGATTTTTTATTTGATGATTTTAAAGATATATTAACCTTATTACCTCAGCCCAAAGCTGAAGCTAAAAAATAATGATTAAAGATAAAAAATAACCAGATTAGGAATAAATTATGAGTAAACCGATTGTATTTAGTGGCGCTCAGCCCTCAGGCGAACTAACACTTGGCAACTATTTAGGGGCTTTAAAAAACTGGGTAACTTTGCAAAGCGAATATGATTGCGTTTATTGTATCGTCAATCAGCACGCCATTACTGTACGTCAGGATCCGCAAAAACTGCGTAAAGCAACACTTGATACATTAGCCTTATATTTAGCTTGTGGTATCGATCCGAAGCAAAGTACTATTTTTGTACAATCACAGGTACCCGCTCATGCTGAACTGGGTTGGGCATTAAACTGTTACACCTATTTTGGTGAATTGAGCCGTATGACGCAATTTAAAGATAAGTCTTCTCGTCATTCTGAAAATATTAACGCTGGACTGTTTGATTATCCTGTTTTGATGGCGGCAGATATATTATTATATCAAGCCAATTTAGTACCTGTTGGTGACGATCAAAAACAACATCTTGAATTATCACGCGATATTGCGATGCGTTTTAATGCACTTTATGGTGATATTTTTTCTGTACCTGAGCCATTTATTTCTAAGGTTGGCGCGCGGGTCATGTCATTACAAGACCCAACCAAAAAAATGTCTAAATCAGATGAAAATCGCAACAATGTGATTGGTTTACTCGAAAATCCTAAAGATATTGAAAAGAAAATTAAACGGGCAATGACCGATTCTGACGAACCACCAGTAGTACGTTATGATTTAAAAAATAAAGCTGGCGTATCAAACCTGCTCGATATCTTAACAGGTATTACCGGTAAACCAATTGCTGAACTTGAAAAAGAGTTTGAAGGCAAAATGTACGGGCACCTCAAAACCGAAGTGGCAACTCAAGTGATTGATATGTTAACCGCATTACAAACTAAATATTACCAATTTCGTAATGATGAGAATTATTTACTTTCAGTCATGCAAGAAGGGGCAGAAAAAGCACGCTCCAAAGCCAAACCAACCTTGAAAAAGGTTTATGATGCAATTGGTTTTGTATAAACAATAAGCCATTAACTGCTAAACCAAAAAACTGATAGTTAAAATTCAAAATTATTACCTATCACAAAAAAATAGTATAGATTGGCTTTAATTAATGGATATGATGAGTAACGATTAAAGTCATCTGAATATATGGGTTGGTTATGAAGATTATTATTCTTGGTGCCGGACAAACAGGCAGTGCTTTAGCTGAATACCTTGTTACCGAAAAACAAAACGATGTCACTGTAATTGATGAAAATCATGATAAATTGCAATCTTTACAAGAGCGTTTTGATTTACAGGTCATTTGTGGCAAATCATCTTACCCACAAGTATTAGAAAGCGCTGGTGCTGAATCGGCTGATATGCTGGTTGCCGTCACTAATTCGGATGAAGTCAATATGATGGCTTGCCAAATAGGTCATGTCATGTTTAATATTCCGCAAAAAGTCGCACGCATTCGCGCACCAGAATATAATGACGAAAAATATTCGTTCTTTAATAAAGATTGCATTAATATCGACCATATTATTGCTCCAGAGAATCTTATTACCAATCATGTCAGTCAGTTAGTACAATATCCAGGATCTTTACAGTTTGCTTCTTTCTACGATAATCGTGTATGTTTGGTTGCAGTCACTGCCTATTATGGTGGAGCATTAGTCGGAAGTGAACTGTCTGAACTGAAAGAACATTTACCCCATGTTGAAGCTAGGGTTGTTGCAATATATCGAAAAAACCGCTTTATTCGCCCATTAGCTTCCACACTTATTGAGGCTGGTGATATGGTCTATTTCATTACTCCACCTAGCAACATCAAAGCAGTAACAAGTGAATTACAGAGACTTGAAAAACCTTATAAGCGTATCATTATTAGTGGCGGTGGCGGCATAGCGGTTGCCCTAGCCAAACGTTTAGAAAATGATTATCAAGTCAAATTAATCGAACGTAATGCTGAGCGTGCCGAATTAATTGCCGAACAATTGGTCAATACCACTGTTTTACATGGTGAATCGTCAGATCAAGAGCTACTATCACAAGAACAAGTTGAACTGACTGATCTATTTATTGCCGTAACAAGTGACGATGAATCTAACATTATGTCATCAATGCTGGCTAAAAGAATGGGCGCAAAAAAAGTTATTGTTTTAATTCAAAAGCAAGCCTACCTTGAACTGATTAATGATAGTGTTATTGATATTGCTATTTCACCACAACACGCCACTATTTCAGAGTTATTAAGTCATGTAAGGCAAACAGGTGTAGTCAAAGTTGTCTCTTTAAGGCAAGGTGAATCAGAAATAGTAGAGGTGGTAGCTCAGGGGGATAAAGACAGTTCCAAACTGGTTGGTAAAAATATCAATGGTTTAAAGTTACCTTCAGGTGCCACTATCGGTGCAGTAGTGCGTGGGGAAGATGTGATTATCGTTAATACCGATCTAACCATTGAAAGTAACGATCATCTTATCATCTTCTTACCCGACCGTCGTGATATAACTGATATAGAAAAATTATTACAATAGCTTGTGTTAAATTTTTAGTCAGTCCATAATAAATACTCTTTGACTCGGGGTGTTTTTTGTAAAGTACAAAAAACTGAGATTTTACCCGTTGAACCTGATCTGGATTATACCAGCGTAGGGAAGTCTCAGCCTTGAAAATTCTAGATTGGCCACTCTTCCCTTAATTAATTTTAAACATCGTAGTAAGGAAAGAATATGTCTGCCATCAATACTCTACAACTAGCTCAAGTTAGGCCTTTTATTGATCACATAAAACAACGATCTCCATTAATACATTGTATTACTAATGATGTCGTACAGAACTTTACCGCCAATGTCTTATTAGCGATTGGTGCATCGCCAGCGATGGTCATTGCGGAACAAGAAGTTGCTACTTTTGCACAAATTGCCAGTGGTTTATTAATCAATGTTGGTACCATTCATAGCAGCAGTGCGCAAAGTATGTTATTAGCCGCTGCTAGCGCTCAACAAAATCAAACACCATGGGTACTTGATCCGGTTGCTATTGGGCCTGCGCTCGCCTATCGCAGTGAAATCGTCCAACAATTATTAGCTTTTAAGCCAACAGTAGTGCGTGGCAATGCATCAGAAATATTGGCATTAAATGGTGAGACCACATCTGCTAAAGGTCCTGATGGTCAAGACTCCACCGAATCTGCTTTAAATGCAGCTAAAAAGCAAGCACTAAAACATCAAACCATTATTGCTATTACGGGCGGTATCGACTATATCACCAATGGCACGGAAACTTATAGCATCAAAGGTGGCGATATTACACTAACTAAAATTACAGGCACCGGCTGCTCGCTCTCTGCCATGGTTGCAGCGTTTATTGCCGGATCAACTAATCCCTTACTTGCAGCGGCTTCAGCTTGCTTTATGATGAAAAAAGCTGGCGAGCTTGCCAATAAACATCAAGGATTAGGCACTTACTCTGTGTCATTATTGGATAAGCTTTCACTATTTAACTCATTATATGTATAAAGAAATCACATGAAAAAACAACTCGATTTAAGTCTCTATTTAGTATTAGATCCAATGTTATGCGGTGGCATTAAAGGCATGATAGAAACCACCAAAATAGCTGTTGCCAATGGGGTAACGGCAGTACAATTAAGATCAGAACATGACTTTTCTGGCAAAGATTGGTATCACACCGCACTGGCATTAAAAGAGCTGCTAAATGACACTACCGTCCCCTTATTGATTAATGATCATGTCGATATTGCCCTAGCCGTTGATGCCGATGGTGTCCATATTGGGCAAAGCGATTTACCTGTCGATGTTGCCCGTAAATTAATCGGTAATGATAAGTGGTTAGGATTTTCGGTCGCCAATCGTCAACAACTGAATGCGGTTCCATGGCAACTTGTCGATTATATTGGGATTGGTCCTATTTATCCTACCACCACTAAACAAGATGCAGAACCAGCAATAGGCATGCCACAATTATCCCAATTAGTTAATCTAAAACAATGCCCTGCTGTCGCTATAGGCGGTATTAATACCAACAATGCCACACAAATACTACAAACCGGCATTGAAGGTATCGCGGTGGTGTCAGCTATTTGTGGTCAAAAAAATGTACAACAATCTACGTTATTGCTACTCGAAAAAATACAACCAATTAAATTAAGATAGGAAGAAAAATTATGACAACAGTGGCCTTAACAATGGCCGGTTCTGATCCAAGTGGTGGTGCCGGAATTCAAGCCGATTTAAAAGCCTTTTCTGCGATCGGAGCATATGGAATGTCGGTAATAACAGCGCTCACGGCCCAAAGTACCCAAGGAGTAAATGGTGTGATGGCAATCGATCCCGAATTTGTAGCCGCACAATTTAACACCCTTTATCGTGATATCAAAATTGATTCCGTAAAAATAGGTATGTTAATGAATAAAGAGATTGTGACTACGGTTTATCATCTATTAAATGATAATCCTATTGCCAATATAGTGCTAGATACCGTAATGATTGCTAAAGGTGGACATTCACTTTTAAAATCTGATGCAGTTAAAGCAATTCGTGAATTACTATTACCTTTAGCCACGGTAATAACACCTAACTTACCTGAAGCTGCTGCCTTACTGGAATGTGATGAGGCAAAAAGCGAAGATGAAATGCAACAACAGGGGCATGACTTATTAAAATTCGGCTGTAAAGCGGTATTAATAAAAGGTGGGCATTTGCAAAGTCAAGAAAGCCCCGATTATTTAATCACCCCAACAAAAACCATCAAAATGGTATCATCACGCATCCAAACTAAAAACACTCATGGCACAGGTTGCACATTATCAGCAGCAATTGCAGCTTTGTTACCAACACATAATTTAGAACACACCGTACGACAAGCAAAAGAATACTTGCAAGGTGCGATAAGTCATGCGGATGATTTAAAAATTGGTCAAGGAATTGGACCAACGCATCATTTTTATCGATGGTGGTAAATGAAATTTTTAATGAATATTGACAACAGGTGTGACTAATAAGATGATTAATACAATTTTTAAACATAACGACACACTAGTACGGCATAGATACTCAAAGTATTTTAATTTTGATTAATAATTGAAATCAACTACCTATTAATGCTAATAAACCAATAACAACGAAAACTACAGGAATTAAAATCGTTATTGCACGTAGCATAAATCCAAAATACTTTTTAAAAAAGAAATTTTTAAGTATAAGAGCAATGATTAAAATAACTTTGATAAAGCCCTTCAGTGCAACATAATTTTATATTAAAAGAATCTCCACATTACAAGGAATTAATGGCGATTCTTTGATTCACTCACACTACAGTGGAGCGTACCTTGTTTTACATTTTCATCTTCTGAATAAATAACCCAGCAACTCTTCATTGAAGGGTCAATTTTTTTGGTTATTGCAATTCCACTCTCTGCATATACACAAACAGCATAATAAGGGGCAGTATCTTCAGCATTATTGACTCTCCACACTAATTGCTGTTTAAAGCCATCACTTGTGCCAGATACGGGCACTTGCGCAGCTTTTTTCACAGGATTATCATAATAAAGTTCTAAATTTAAAAAAAATGAAGTAACAGTTTTATCTTCAGATACATCCCATCCATCGGGCTTATCTTCAACTTTTTCTTTAAAGGTGATCTCTTTTGGACAATCTATCTGGTACGCGTTCACAGTAAAAACGCTCGCTAACCAAGCGATAATTATCATAGTATTGCATAATCTTTTCCATGTCATATCCTATGTCCTCTCTAAACTGTCTTTACAATTAATAATTAGAAAAACAGGTTAATATTGTAAATTGTCATGATAATTTGATTAAAATAGTAAATAGATATCATTAAATTTTTAAAAATTAGATTATTCATTATCTTGTTTTGATAATAAAATTCTTACCTAATTTTTTGTATCGCTCGTTTTATTTGTAGTGCAGCTAAGCGAAACAACATTATTTACTACTTTTCCGTATTTATCCTCAGAATAAAAACTTTTGCATATATTCACTGAACGATCTATTTTTTTTATCATTTCGATTTTACTTCCAACATAAATACAGTCGACATAAAAAGGAATATCATCTATAGGTCGACTGACCTGCCAGGTAAGCTCAAATTGTTTACCCCAATTCTTACGACCAATTAAAGTTTCTTCTGGCTTTTGTTGAATCTTTTTAACTGGTTTATTGTAATAAACTGCTATGCTTAAAGGTTCATATATAGCACCATCTTCACTCTCAACAACCTCCCATCCATTTGTCAGATTTTCAACATATTTTTTGACTTTCAGTTCTTTTGGACATTCAATCTGATAAGCATTCACAAAAAAAACTGCTGCCAACCAAGCCATTGAAGCAACAGTAATACGTAATATTTTATCATCCATATTATAGATCCTTTAAAATTAGCACATTATCACATATACCAAATTTGCTATTATTTCAGATGATTATGCCAACACCATGAGAAAAATCAAGAAGAATTAATATGTTATATATTGGGGAAAATATTGATTTTTAAAAAAATAAACTAAACTTTTGGAGAAGATGGATGTTTAAATCGATTTTGTGTGATAAAAAAGGCGATTTTTTAGTTTAATCGCCTGAATTTATTAATATTATAAGTTTATATTATTAATTTCTAATACGAGATACCCACAAATTCAAATCCCGCTTCATTAACTGCTAAAATGGCTGCTTCTTGTGAGATCGTTCCTCCTTCTATATCAACTTCATGCTTAGTAAGATTTACAGTCACTCTCGCTTTAGGATCGATATCGTTGATTGCTTTAGTAATGGTATTTACACAATGTTGACAACTCATATTATCCACAATTAATTTCATAATGAACCCCTTATAGTTATTAAATAGTTTAACTACATTCTATCCTACTCACATCATAGAAAATGTCAGATTTTCTCTATACTTTTGATGCGTTGTACAAAACGATTTAGTTAGTTTTAGCCATCAGCTAAGTTAAACATATTGATTATATTACGCCAAAACTAACCAAATCCAAACCGACAAAAAAATAAATTGAACATGTTAATTTCAATTTAACGTTATTAAATTAAATACAAGAACCAATAAAACTGACATTGCCGCACAATTAGTATAAATAATGATACCCATATTAGACGGTTGAATAACCGGCAGATTATTTTGCAATTATATTTTCAAGTCATACACATCTTCCAATATAAAATTAAATAAATCATAGGATCAACAAAAATTGGAGGTATTGTATATATATTAAACGAATGAGTTGTTGTGATTGATTTGTATGCAATTTTTTAATTTTTCTTGGCTTAGGATTTTATGCCACACCATCGATTGACACAGCAATATCTAGCGCCTATAAAGATAAAGTTGGTATTGCATCAGGAATACCTAAAATGGCAATCTCATTAGGCGGTTCATTTGGGGTGGCAATTTCGGCATGAATCTATTCAGTAAGTATTGCCTGAGATCAATGTGTAACTATAGGTGTTGCACTAGAACTATGGTTCAATGTGGTATTTTGTCTCTTATGTTTTATCTCAATTTTAGTTTTAGTTTTAATTTCAAATAATGCTGGAAAAAATAAATAAGTCAGCTTAATTTTTCATAATTTTACTATTTACTATAGGGTCGAAATTTTAAACTCTATACCTATTTTATAGAAGATAGATGAATTCAACCTATAAAGCTCAAAAAGCAATATAGGTTGAATATTGAAGAATCTCCAAAAAGGAGATTAATTTATAACGCTCAACTTATTTGCCAATACAAAATGAACTGAATATTCTTCCTAATAAATCATCAGAAGTAAATTGACCTGTAATTTCACTTAAGGCTTCTTGAGCTAGTCTGAGCTCTTCAGCTAATAGTTCACCAGCATGAAATGTCGCGAGTTGGTATTTACCATTATTTAAATGCTCTGAAGCTTTTTCAAGTGCTTGCAAGTGGCGACGCCGAGCTAAAAAACCACCTTCTGTGCTGCTTGAAAAGCCCATAGCTTGTTTTAGATGATCACGCAATAGTGTTATACCTTCACCCGTTCGAGCTGATAATTGTATGAGCGCATACCCCTCTTGTTCGCTATAATCAAGTATTTCGCCGGTTAAATCAGCTTTATTGCGAATTACGGTTATAGGAATATTTTTAGGTAATCGTTCAATAAATTCTGGCCATAATTTTTCTGGATTGGTTTCACTAGTAGTTGTGCTATCAACCATAAATAAAACACGATCGGCTTGTTCTATTTCTTGCCATGCACGCTCAATACCTATACGCTCTACTTCATCACTGGCCTGACGCAGTCCAGCTGTATCAATGATATGCAAAGGCATACCATCAATGTGGATATGTTCTCGCAGTACATCACGGGTAGTCCCTGCAATATTAGTAACAATAGCAGCATCACGCCCAGCTAGAGCATTAAGCAAACTGGATTTTCCCGCATTGGGTCGACCAGCAATGACCACTTTCATGCCTTCACGTAATAATGTGCCTTGTTTGGCTTCCTGTCGAACTTCATTAAGGCGAGTAATAACATCGTTAAGTTGCGCCTCAATTTTACCATCGGATAAGAAGTCAATCTCTTCTTCCGGAAAATCGATAGCCGCTTCGGTAAAAATGCGTAAATGGATCAATGCTTCAACCAACGCATTCACTTTTTTAGAAAATACGCCTTGCAAAGATGATATCGCTGATTTTGCTGCTTGTTCTGAACTGGCATCAATTAAGTCAGCAATAGCTTCGGCTTGGGCTAAATCAAGTTTATCATTTAAAAATGCCCTTTCCGAAAATTCACCCGGTTTGGCAATGCGAACGTTAGCTATTTCAAGTACGCGTTTTAAAAGTAAATCTAAAATAACAGGACCACCGTGTCCTTGCAATTCAAGCACATCTTCACCAGTGAATGAGTGCGGATTAGGAAAGAATAACGCTATACCTTCGTCAAGTGTTGAGCCATCATTCGCTAAAAAGGGAAGATATTCGGCATACCTTGGTTTAGGTAATTTACCTAATACTGCGTGTGCAATCTCTTGCGCTTTCGGGCCTGATATACGCAATATGCCCACCCCCCCACGCCCTGGTGGCGTTGCTTGTGCAACAATTGTATCTGATTTCATAATTTTGTTTATAGCTAAATTAAATTGAATAGTTAATAATATCATGGACGCCCGGCAAAAACAGCTGTGACTATCGCTTTTGCTGAGCTGTTATTCGCTAATTTTAGCGTATTTTATATATCATTTTGTGGTTAATTTGTAAGTTTTGTATTGTCATCAGGATGATCAAAGAGCCAAGAGTTTGCTAATGCAAGCGGCTCACGAATTAATGCCACATATTTATCAGCATCATTAAATGCTAATGGTGCTGATAAACCTGATACATCATTAACACCTGAACGTTTGGCAAGCATTATTGAACGCAAAATATGAAAATCATTGGTGACCACTACCGTTTTCCCCAAAGGTAATATCCGATTTGCAAAAATAAATTGCTCAGCAGTGCGCCTTGACTTATCTTCTTGATAAACTCGGTTTGCATCAATTCCTTTGTCGATAAGATATTTTGCCATTACACTGGCTTCAGCTGTGGACTCATCTTCACCTTGTCCGCCACATACTATCACTTTAGTTTGAGGATTTTTATTGAGGTATTGGACAGCAGCATCTAATCTGTCCGCTAAAGTAGGTGGGGCTATAGCGGGTGTACCCGTGACTTGGGCCCCCAATATAACCATTGTTTGAGCATGTTGACTTGGTTTTTGCTGAGCATAAATATAGATAACAATGTTACAGACGATAAAATAGATTAATATGAATAAAAAACCAAACTTTAGTAATTTCATTATCATAACCCTACTCTCCTAGTTTCATTTTTTTAAAACAATTTTCAACATGATCATCGACAAGTCCCATTGATTGCATAAAAGCATAGCATATAGTTGAACCTACAAAAGAAAATCCACGTTTTTTTAGCTCTTTTGACATTCGATCAGACATATCGGTATTAATTGGTACTTCGCTTTTATCTTTAAAGTGGTTGATTATTGGTTTATTATCAACAAAAGACCAAATAAATTGTGAAAAATTCTCACCATTTTCCATCATATTTAAATAAGCATGAGCATTGTTAACAATACTATTAAGCTTTAAACGGTTGCGAATCAATCCTTTATTCTCAAGCAGATGTTCAATATCTTCAGGCCTGAGTTGGATGATTTTACAAGGGTCAAAATTAAAAAAACAACGACGATATTCATCACGTTTTTTTAAAATAGTAATCCATGATAATCCTGCTTGTTGCCCTTCAAGACAGATTTTTTCAAATAATTTTAAGCTATCATATTGAGCAACGCCCCATTCATTATCATGATAATTAATATAAATTTGATCGTTTAACAACCAATCACAGCGCACTTTTTTAATATGATTCATTCTTATTTTCATCCAAATTATTTAATATTTTAAAAATATTTATTCGATTAAATTATAAATCAAACCCTCGGTTTTATTGCATACATTAAATTTTTTTATGACGGAAAAAAAGCCAAATTTTTGTGGCAGAATAATTTCTACATTTAAAAAGATCAAAAAAGATAGTTTTTTTCTATCTATCTCAAATAAATAGAAGGTTTTTTCATGAGTCAATCTGAAATCAATGCCCAATGGCAACCCAATGCTCGACCATTAAATAGTAAGGATTTTAAAACATTAATCTTGTCATCTTTAGGTGGAACCCTTGAATTTTATGACTTTGTTATCTACGCACTATATATTGATACCATTGTCAAACCACTGTTTTTACCTCATACCTTATCCCCATTAACATTAGATTTGTTTGCCTGGGGTATTTTTGCTGCTGGTTATTTGGTTCGTCCAATCGGTGGTATTATTATGGCACACTTTGGTGACAAAGTAGGTAGAAAACAGATGTTTACCCTAAGTGTAGCAATGATGGCGCTACCAACCTTTATTATTGGTGTGTTACCAACATACGAAACAATTGGCATTTTTGCACCATTACTATTGTTAGTAATGCGTATGCTACAAGGTGCCGCAATCGGAGGGGAAATGCCAGGTGCTTGGGTATTTATTGCAGAACATACGCCAAAACAACGTTATGGTTTAGGCGTTGGCACTTTAACCTCTGGTATTACGGGTGGTATATTACTTGGATTTTTCGTCACAATTATTATTGATCTCTATTTTACTAACCAAAGTATTTTGGATTTTGCATGGCGTATTCCATTTATTATTGGTGGTATTTTTGGAGTCATTTCCGTCTATTTGCGCAAATTTTTATCTGAAACGCCAATTTTTAAAGAATTAGCAGCCCGCAAAGCTTTAGAAAAAAGTATTCCAGTTGTAACTGTGTTAAAAAAACATAAAAAAGCTTGTTTGATTGTTGCTTTATTAACTTGGTCATTATCAACTGCAATTATGGTTGGTATTTTAATTACCCCAGGGCGAATTGTTGGCGGTATGTATCATTTTACTAACCTTGATTGGCGCATTGGTGGATGCATCGCAGCATTAACATTATCTATTGGATGCATTATTGTTGGTTGGTTGGATGATAAATTAGGTACAGCAAAAACCGTTATCCTAACTTGGGGAGGTTTAGCAGTAATTAGTATCTATTTTTACAGTTCACTAAGCGCAGATATATCATTAACTAAACTTTATTCTATTTGGGCAACATTTGGCTTATTTATTGGAGCAATCGCAATGACACCAATTATAAGTACTAGAACGTTCCCACCAGCTATTCGTTATTCTGGATTATCGTTATCTTATAATTTAGCTTATGCATTGTTTAGTGCAATTACACCGACTTTAACAATCTATTTATTAAGCCCTGATCATATGTTAGGCGCATATAGTTACCTTGGTGCAGGTATTTACATCTCGTTTGTAGCATTAATAGCAATAGGTATAGGTTTTCATCCGCTTGCTCAACATGGATGGCATAGTGATTCAGCCGATTGTTAACCCATAAATGCCATAATCGCGAAAAAGCAATAAAAGCAAATAAAGCAGGATAATTACCCTGCTTTTTTTATTACTTCAATCGTTACCGTTAACGCATAGTAACGAACTCTTCTGCAGCTGTCGGGTGGATAGCGACGGTGTTATCAAAGTCTTTTTTAGTAGCACCCATTTTAAGTGCTACAGCAAACCCTTGCAACATTTCGTCCATACCATAACCTATACCATGTATTCCAACAATTTTTTCATCCGGTCCAACACAAACCAATTTCATTCGGCAAGGTTGGCGATGACTTGTCACAGCTGTATACATAGCAGTAAAGCTTGAGGTGTAAACTTTGACGTTTTCATCACCGTATTCTAAAATCGCTTGCGGTTCGGTTAAGCCTACAGTGCCAATAGCAGGATGTGTAAATACCACGGTTGGAATGTTAGTGTAGTCTAGATGTTCATCAGGTTTGTTATTGAACAATCTTTCCGATAAACGACGCCCAGCGGCAACAGCGACGGGAGTTAGCGCCATTGCACCTGTATCATCACCAACAGAATAAATGCCAGGTACGTTCGTATTTTGGAATTTATCTACTGTAATAAATCCTTTATCATTAACTTCAATACCTGCAGCAAATAAATTCATATCCTGTGTAGCGGGTTCACGACCTATTGCCCAAATTAAACAATCAACAGTATAACTTTCACCATTTTCTAGGGTTAAAGTTAAACTACCATCGCTATTTTTAGTGACTGATTGTGGAATGGCAAAAGTATGTAGATGCTGTCCTTCAGCAGTTATCACTTCCATTAGCGTTTTAATAATCAACGGATCAAAAGATCTTAATGGTGTTGCTTGACGAATAAATTGATGCGTTTCGGATCCTAATGCATGCACAACTCCAGCGATTTCACAAGCAATATATCCTGCACCAACAACAGCAACTCGTTTAGGCAAGGATTTTAATGCAAAAAAACCATCCGAGGTAATGCCATATTGTGCGCCAGGGATATTGGGTACAGTCGGTTTACCCCCTACTGCAATTAAGATATGATCGGCACTATAGAGTTCACCATTTACTTCTATTGTATGGGCATCGATAAATTTAGCATAACCATAAATGATATCAATATTGTTATTAGTTAAAACACGATCATAAGATTGATGAATACGATCAATATAGGCATTTCGGCTATCAAGTAATTTATCCCAGCTAAATTGGTTAATAGTTGCATCAAAGCCATAATCTGGACCGTAGTGATTAATCGCTTCGGCAATTTGTGCCCCATACCACATCACTTTTTTAGGTACACAACCTACGTTAACACATGTTCCACCTAATAATTTTGCCTCTATAATTGCACATTTTTTACCGTATGATGCCGCTCGGTTTACTGATGCTATACCACCACTTCCACCACCAATTGCTATATAATCATAATGTTTAGTCATTAAATAACCTCTATAAACTTTCTCTAATTTATCTAATAGCTTTGCACAAAGTGAATAATAAAAAAAGTGTTAATTATAAAATTTAATAATAGATATTAACGATTGATCTTACCTATATTGAATAAAAAACCAATTTATTAGTAGTTTAGGTACTAAGAAGATATTTAATTCTATTAACTGCTTATCATTAATATTAAACAGAGAAGAGTATAAAACATTGATTAGTGTAATTTTGACAAACAATCGGCTACTTATCTCAGTAACCGATTGTATCATAGAAAATTAGCGGTTTTTTATTGCATTAATAATGTGGGTGGTTGAGCAACCATCTTCAAAATTGAGGACTTTTACTGTACCACCAGCAGCAGTGACTTCTTTGCCTCCAGCAATATCTTCAGGTTTATAATCGCCACCTTTGACTAATACATCTGGCAAGATTTTGGCAATTAGACGTTGTGGAGTTTCCTCTTCAAATGGCACCACCCAATCAACAGAATCCAGTGCACCTAGTACAATCATACGCTGCATAAGTGGATTAATGGGTCTTGATTCACCTTTTAATTGTTTTACCGATGCATCACTGTTAACAGCAACGATGAGACGATCGCCGAGTTTTCTCGCATTAGCAAGGTAAGATACATGTCCTGCATGCAGAATGTCAAAACAACCATTGGTCATCACGATTTTTTCGCCACGCATACGCGCTTTTCTAACTTCTTCTTTAAGCTCATCTTCAGTCATTACACCAAAACCATCATCTGATCGAGCACGGATGGCGTTGCTAAGTTCAACTTGTGAAACTGTTGATGTGCCCAGTTTACCAACCACTACACCTGCTGCAGCATTGGCTAGGAAACAGCTTTCTTCTAATGATTGACCTGCCGCTAAAGCAGTAGCTAATGTAGCAATAACCGTATCACCTGCGCCAGTTACATCAAAAACTTCCTTAGCTTGGGTTGGTAGATGATAAATCGGTTTGTTTAATTGCAACAAAGTCATCCCTTTTTCACTACGAGTAACTAATAGTGCTTTTAGATCATATTGTTCAATCAGTTGATAACCTTTTTCTACAATATCTTCTTCTGTTTGACATTGACCGACTACGGCTTCAAATTCCGACATATTTGGAGTCAATAATGTAGCACCACGGTAACGTTCAAAATCCGTACCTTTAGGGTCGACCAATACCGGAACATTAATTTGATTAGCCAATTTTATCATAGTTTGCACCGCTGATAACGCGCCTTTGGCATAATCCGACAAGACCATAACTTTATGTGTTTCTAATGCGGTTTGAATGCGTTCAAGCATAGACTTGGAATCAACATTGCCAAACCCTTCTTCAAAATCAATACGAATCAATTGCTGATTGCGAGATAAAACGCGTAATTTGGTAATAGTCGGATGTGTCGAAACTGATACAAAATCACATTGCACTTTATGTTTCATTAATTGTTCATTAAGAATTTTGGCCGGTTCGTCAATTCCCGTTAAACCAATTAGACGGGCATTACCACACAGTGAGGTGATATTCATTGCAACATTGGCAGCTCCACCAGGTCTTTCTTCTAATGCATCAATTTTGACCACCGGTACAGGCGCTTCAGGCGATATGCGATTAGTGCTTCCATACCAATAGCGATCGAGCATGATATCACCCACAACTAGTACATTAGCACGGTTAAAATCAGGTAATGACGTTTTCATTATGATTAGTTATCCTTACTGGTTATTTGAATCATAGCTATCTGTAATTACTTTTCATCATCATTCGATGCAAAATTATCTTCTTCACTGTCTTGGTGTTGACGTGGTTGGTAAAAACGAGCAAAGAAAGTACCAATTTCGAAAAGCAGACAGATAGGTACAGCTAATAAAATTTGAGAAAAGACATCTGGAGGTGTGACAAACATAGCAACTGCAAACACCCCGACAATAATATATGGGCGTTTTTTACGTAAGCTTTGAGGCGTAGTTATACCTGTCCAACAGAGTAATATAATGGCAACCGGGACTTCAAAAGCGAAGCCAAATACAATAAAAAGTGTCATCACAAAATCAAGATATTTCGTGATATCAGTATTAATTGCTACATCAACAGGTGCCGTATGAATAAAAAAATAAAATGCCAGCGGAAATACTACAAAATAAGCAAATGCAATACCAAGATAAAAAAGAATGGTGCTAGATACAATTAATGGCATGACCAGACGTTTTTCATGCTGATACAAAGCGGGGGCAACAAATCCCCATACTTGGTAAAGTACATAAGGAATTGAGATAAATATCGCTACTACAGCAGTTAATTTAATGGGGGTAAAAAATGGTGCAGCAATATCCGTTGCGATCATACTGCTACCTTGTGGTAGCTGGCTGATAAGTGGATTAGCCACAATATGATAAATTTCATTAGAAAAATAGAGCAAACCAGCAAATACGACTAGAATACAAATAACACAACGTAGCAGCCGTGCTCTGAGTTCGACAAGATGTCCAATTAAAGGTTGTGTAGCGTCGTCAGTCATGATTTATCTTTATCTGAGTGAATTTGAGGATCCAATTGAGTGGCCAAATCGATCTCTTTTTGTAACGATTCTGTTACGCGTTTTAAGTCATCAATGGATTCCTGAATTTCTGGAGTCAGAGATTTTAAACCGCTTTGTTCAGCCTTTTTTAAACTGTCTTGCAGCTCTTGCAATTTTAGTTCTTTGTTTAATTCCAGTTGCACTGTTGCTGACATGCGGCGCAATACTTTTATCCAACCAGCAACAGTTTTAATTGCAACAGGCAACCGCTCCGGCCCTAATACCACCAGTCCAATAATTAATAATAATAATAGTTGACCAAAGCTAATGTCAAACACGCGTTACTCTTTTTTAGAATTATTGTCATCGGTCGAATCAAGATTTTCGACTTTCGCTGAATTACTGCTTTCTGGCTTATCATCATCATTCATGGCTTTTTTAAAGCCTTTGATTGATGCGCCAAGGTCAGAGCCCAATGAGCGTAACTTTTTGGTTCCAAATAATAACACAACAACTGCAATTAATATGAGTAGCTGGGGTAGACTTGGCATCATAATATTTTTCTCCATTAAAGTTGATATTTAAATTATACACTTAAATGATAAGATTCCAAACAGTACCGATTAATGAAGTATGAACAGTACCATTCCAATAACACCGATTAAAGCAAGTATTGCCATTAAATATTGCTGACATCTTTTACTTTGTTGCAATTCTCGGTTAATTTGTTTTAGTTGGGCATTCATCTGTTTGGTAATTCGCTCATAATCATTCAATTTTACTGGTAATTGAGGCAAGATAGCACGCCACTGTGGTAGTGAAGCCCAAGCTTGTTGCAATAGCTTTTGCGCACTATATTTATCTTCATACCATTTTTCCAAAAAAGGTTTTGCGGTTTGCCATAAATCAAGTTCAGGATAAAGCTGGCGACCCAAACCTTCAATATAAAATAGTGTTTTTTCAAGAAGTATTAATTGTGGTTGGATATCCATCTCAAATTGACGTGCAACCTCAAATAGTTGCAATAAAATTTGTGAAAATGATATTTCAGCTAGTGGTTTAGCAAAAGCAGGCTCACAAACATTTCGCATAGCTCTTTCAAGAGCCATAATATCGGTTGTTTCAGGTACCCAGCCAGAAGCAATATAAGTTTCCGCTATTTTTCGATAATCGCGATTAAAAAAGGCTAAGAAATTTTCAGCAAGATAACGCTGATCATCTTCACTTAATATACCAACAATTGCACAGTCAATACCAATATAGCGAGGATCGTTAGGATCAGAGATATCAACAAAAATATTACCTGGATGCATATCTGCATGAAAAAAATTATCCCGAAATACTTGAGTAAAAAAGGCTTGGACGCCACGCTGGGCAAGTAATTTCATGTCGACATTGTGGTGCTTAAGCTGATCAATATTGGCAATAGGAATTCCTTTGATGCGTTCTTCAACAAGAACATTTTTACGGCATAAATTTTCATATACATAAGGGATATATAAAATATTACTATTGATAAAATTTGCTCGTAATTTAGCAGTATTGTAAGCCTCTTGCAGCAAATCGAGCTCTTTTAATAAAGTTGACTCATAATCACGCACAATTTCAATGGCGCGTAATTTCTCACCATGCTTTATACGCTTAGTAAATTGTTTTGCCACCCAATACATTAAACTAATATCGGCTTGAATTACTGGCAGAATATCAGGACGTAATACTTTTATTACGATTTCAGATTGGCTATGTTTTAAAATAGCCGTATGTACTTGTGCTATTGATGCTGATGCTAATGGCTTTTCATCAAAATTTGCAAAATAATAATCAATTGGTTGTTCAAGTGCTTGTTCAATAAGTTGTTTAGCAATTTTACCGTCAAAGGGGTCAACCTGATCTTGTAATTTTGCTAATGCATCAGCAATCTGTTTAGGTAACACATCACGTCGAGTTGAGATCATCTGCCCAAATTTTATCCAAACAGGTCCTAACTCCTGTAAGGCTTGACGTAAACGTTCGCCAATTGCTTGTTGCTTGGCCTTAGGTTTGACCCAAAATAGACAAAGCGATAAAAAGCGTAGCCAGTTTGATAATCGATGTGCTGGCAAAAGCTCATTTAAACGATAAGCATGAAATACTGTTATTATTTTATATAGTCGAAAAAATATCATTATCTGTCATCGCTTCAAAATTTAAAGCCAGTGTGTAATGCGACAATTCCACCTGTCATGTTGTGGTATTTAACATCAACAAAGCCTGCATTTTCCATCATTTTTTTTAAGGTATTTTGATTTGGATGCATGCGGATTGATTCTGCTAAATAGCGATAACTATCAGAATCATTTGCCACAATTTTGCCCATTAAAGGTAACATAGTAAAGGAATAAAGATCATAAGCTTTATTAAGAATTTTGTATTGTGGTTTAGAAAATTCCAAAATGAGTAAACGTCCACCTGGCTTTAATACTCGCCACATAGATTGTAATGCTTTGTCTTTATCAGTAACATTACGAAGACCAAAGGAAATGGTAATACAATCAAAATAGTTATCCGCGAAAGGTAATTCTTCAGCATTTGCCTGAACGTATTCAATATTTTTAAATAGTCCTTTATCACGCAGTTTATCACGTCCAACTTTTAACATGGATTCATTGATATCTGCTAAAACAACTAAGCCATTGTCACCAACAAGTTGAGAAAATTTTGCAGTTAAATCTCCTGTTCCTCCAGCAAGGTCTAACACTTTTTGACCTTTGCGAACACTGCTATATTCAATGGTGATTTTTTTCCAAATACGATGAATACCAAATGACATCAAATCATTCATTACATCATATTTATCCGCAACAGAATGAAATACATCGGCGACACGTTTGACTTTTTCTTCTTTTAAGACTTGTCGATAACCAAAATCAATTTTTTCTTGATTGTTATTATTTTGATTGTCAAATGATTGAGACATATAAATTTACCTATCATAAAGATTTAGCTTATTTTAACACAAGCATGAATAAATGTGATGAACTAAATCAAAATGATAACTTCATTTTAGATCTTTCCCTTCTTTTTTAAAAAGAAGTGTGTATTATTGGACTAACGTATCAAAATTAATATGATAAAATCAATTTATTGCTATTTTCTATTGCTATTGAATGGCATCCCCTATGCAAAATTGCAATGCGAGTACGGTCAGTTTTTTTAAGACAATGTTAATTATTGGAGTTAAAATCTCGCATTATATATACCATTACTGATATATTATGTAGTGTAAATGTAGGTGAATTTCAATAATAACTCATTGAATTTATCCAACAATAAATTGCTACTTTTTATCAAAAAATGGTTTAGCTGCATCAGCAATAAATGACCCATATTTATAAGGATTTTGACGAATTTGTGTCGCACTGATGTTCATAAAATTACGATCAGCATCAACAATAACTACTGGACAGCCGAAATAGAATTCATAATTTTTAACATCTTGTGGTTCACTAGTGAAGACAACATTAGGTTTAATGTTATGCTTAAATAAAATCTGTTTAACGCGATCGCTCCAATCTTTCCAGCCATTGGGATAAGACTCAATTCCCGCTTCATCTAAAACATGTACATGAATATTATGACGGTCTTTAAACGTTTCTTTCAACCATGAAAAGCGATCGCTCACTTGAGGTTGTCTTGGTAGATGGCTTTTCTCAAAAAGTTTCTTATCTCGTGTCGCTTCACAACCCAGAAAAACATGCAGTTCATCAACTTGCGTCATAGCTTGTTCAATTAAATAGATATGACCATAATGTAAGGGATAAAACTTACCAAAAATCATACCAATTTTGTACTTTGAGCCCATAATAAATACCAACACATTTATATGCTTTATTTGTTAACAATGTACAGAAAAATAGAGCGATTTCTAATCAAATATTGCTATAAAATATATTTCACCAAAAATTTCTCAGTTTTTTCAATGAAACGATATGATAATGATTGATAAATTCACAGTTCATTATCTATATAAATTTGATAATAAGATCCCTGTAGCCACTGAGATATTCAGCGCCGGCATATTATCATTACCTTTCAAATGTACAACGACATCAGCACAGTTGACCAGTTTCATATTAATTTGCTGAAAAATAACCAAAACAACTTTCTTATCAAATTGAACTTTATGTAACTCGCTAGAATCTATCGATTTAGTTTGACAAGGTAGCAAAGCAACAATTTGATAACCACGTTGCTTTAAGATATCAAGCGAAGCAAGAAAATCGTCACTTTTAATTGATTCTACTGCTTCAATGCCGCCTTCTGATACTCGCATTGCAGCACCGCTATCAAGCAGATTTGATTGACGTAACATGACAGCATTTACATCATAAAAAGCCGCACTTCTTATCAATCCACCTAAATTATGCGGATTATTAACATCATCAATAGCTAAAATACAATCCTTATTTGCATCACTTTTTTCATCTAAATAATTGAATAAAGTTAATGGAGCACGTTTTTTAGCAATTAAACAAACACCACCATGATGCTGTGTTTGAGTTATTTTATTGAGCTGTTCATTCGAAACAATATCATAACCTAAACGCTCCTGAACTAACCAGTTAATTAACTCTTTAAACTGGTAAGTCATCTCTTGGATAATAAATAATTTCACAATAGCGCTGCGTCGATGTTTGAAAACGGCTTTACAGCTATTTTCGCTGTAAACTAAGGTTTCTTCTTTACGTTGTCGATATCCATCATAACCAAATGTTGGTGTTTGGTCATTCGCACGTACTTTCTTCTGCCATGGCGAATCATGTTCAAATTCCGATGGAGATCGATTTAATTCTATAACAATACTCTGTTTTGCAAACTTAGGTCTATCACTGCGCGCTTGAAATGTTTCAATACGGTCATTACGATCGCGTTTCGGTTTAGACTGAAATGCATCATTTTTACGCCTCTCTTTCCATCCATTTGATTTTTCTTTATTAGCCCGAGAGTGTTTTTTCGGCTCGCTATGTTTAGCGTAAAAAATAGTTGGTTTACTTTTTTCAGTATTGTCGGTCATATCAATCTCACAATTAATCGGTTATCGCGTTCGGATGGTTGGCGCTATTTTATCTAATACACCATTAACAAATTTATGGCTATCAGCAGCACCGAATGTTTTCGTCAAGTCTATCGCTTCGTTTATTACTACTTTATAAGGCACATCCTGACGCTTTAATAATTCATAAAGTGCAATGCGTAATATGGCGAGTTCAATCTGACCTAGCTCTTCGACTTTACGCTCAGTGAGATAAGGTGCCATTTTTTCGTCTAATTCCACGGTGTTTTTAGCCACGCCATGTAATAGTTCACGAAAATACTTAGTATCAACACCTTTCATATCTTGTTCTGCAATAAAACTGGTCTCAACATCCGCAAGATCGTTTCTAGAAACTTGCCAAGAGTATATAGCCTGTACTGCACACTCTCTTGCTCGACGACGAGGATTAACTAATGCCACTAAATTACTCCTTAATTGCTTTGATAATATTTAGCATTTCTAATGCAGTTAACGCTGCTTCGGCACCTTTATTGCCAGCTTTTGTACCTGCACGTTCAATAGCTTGTTCAATAGATTCGGTTGTTAAAATACCAAATCCTACGGGAAGAGTATGATCCAAACTTGCACTCAATAATCCAGAACTTGATTCGCCCGCAACAAAGTCAAAATGTGCAGTGCTACCACGAATAACTGTACCTAACGCCACAATTGCATCGTATTTTTTTGATTGAGCTGCAACTTTAGCGGTTAAGGGAATTTCGTAAGCACCTGGCACCCAAATTACCGTAATGTTTTTTTCGTCAACTTGACCGATACGAGTTAACGCATCAACAGCACCATTGACCAAACTTTCATTAATAAATTGATTAAATCGAGCCACTATAATGGCAACTTTAGCATTAGGTGCAGCAACTTGACCTGTTACAGTTTGCATATTAATTCCTTATCTATTGATTTTAAATGCAATTTCACTATTTTTATTTGTGAAAATTTTCCGGAAAAATTGTACCACAATTTAACGGCTTATCCTATTAACAAATAACGCCTCCAACAAGCTTTATCTAACAATTTATTGGAAAAGAAATACAAATATTTTGTCTATTAATACAAAGTAATTTTTTATTACTTGTTAACAAAAAAATTCCTTTAATTTATCGACTCATTTATGCTCAATTCCTCTTCAATTTTTACTTAAACATATATCTTACCTGAAACTTTTTTACACAATTTGGCATTTAATTTTTATTATCACTTGCAAGCAGTTAGGAAAAAACTAAAATGGTAAAAAGCTTTTTTTACTTATGAGGTAAGACTGATGTATATTAATAATATTCGAAATGAATTAACCCAAGCTATTGAAGTATTAACAAACTTTGTTTCGGATGATAAAAATCTTGAAGTTATTCAACAAGCAGCGGTATTAATTGCCGATTCATTTAAGCAAGGCGGTAAGGTTCTATCGTGCGGTAATGGCGGTTCTCATTGTGATGCTATGCATTTTGCTGAAGAGTTAACGGGTCGTTTTCGTGATAATCGTCCTTCATATCCAGCGATTGCAATATCTGATGTGAGCCATATTTCATGTGTAGGTAATGATTACGGATTTGATTATATTTTTTCACGCTACGTGGAAGGTGTGGGTAACAAAGGTGATGTACTACTTGGCATTTCAACTTCAGGCAATTCAACTAATGTTATTAAAGCCATTGAAGCGGCTAAACAAAAAGGCATGAAGATCATTACACTCACTGGTAAAGATGGCGGAAAAATGAATGGTCTTGCTGATGTGGATATCCGTGTTCCGCATTTTGGCTATGCTGATCGCGTACAAGAAATCCATATTAAAGTTATTCATATTCTTATTTTGCTTATTGAAAAAGAGATGATCAAATAAAATGTGTGAATTGTTGGGTATGAGTGCTAATGTGCCAACAGATATCTGCTTTAGTTTCACCAGTTTAATTAAAAGAGGTGGAGATAAAGGTCCCCATAAAGATGGCTGGGGAATCACTTTCTATGAAGGCAAAGGTTGCCGAACATTCAAAGATCCCGAACCTTGTAGTTACTCTGCTATCGCCAAAATGGTTCAAGAGTATCCTATCAAATCTAAAGCAGTAGTTGCACATATTCGACAAGCTAATCGTGGCGCTGTTGCACTTGAAAATACCCATCCATTTACCCGTCAGTTGTGGGGAAAAAATTGGACTTTTGCCCACAATGGTCAACTGACTGATTACCAAGATCTCAATACAGGTTTTTTTCAACCAATAGGTGAAACAGATAGCGAATATGCTTTTTGTTATTTAATTAACCAATTACACCAAAAATTCCCTCAGCAACCCTGTGATGTTCTCGTTTTATTTCGCTTTATCAAACTTTGTGCTGATAAGCTAAGTGAGCAAGGAATATTCAATATGTTACTTTCTGATGGGCAGTTTGTACTTGCTTACTGTACCACTAATCTGCATTGGATAACCCGTAGAGCGCCATTTGGCAAAGCAAAATTACTTGATGAAGATGTAGAAATTGATTTTCAAAAACATACAACACCGAATGATGTAGTTACCATTATTTCTACCTTACCTTTAACATCAAATGAGACTTGGCATAAACTTGATAGAAGCGAAGCAATCTTGTTTAAAAATGGTGAAATTATCCAATCTTTTTCATCTTTATGCGAACCATAGGTGGTTCATTTTTGAATAGATATTGTAAATAGGCTAATGTTACTAAACCAATAAAAGTTAAAATAATCCAAGGCAGATGCGGAAAACCAATCTGTATGGCAATATCATAAAGCCATCCTGCACCGGTATAACCCATAAATCCACCTAGGGCAAGTCCTAACCGACTAAATCCCATATAACTGCCTTTAGCTTTAGGATTCGTTAGGACCGTTGATAATGTTTCTCGGGCAGGTTCAGCAATAATTGCTCCTAAATAAAATAGTGCAATTAGTGATAAAAGCATAGATAAATGTGTAGTGAAACCAATAATGATGAAAGCAAATGACATCAAGAACAGACCGAATTTAAGACGTTGATCTAATCTAAAATATTTTTCACTTAAACGTGCTAGTGGATAAAGCAATACTAGTGATATACAAGCTTGAATTGCATACATCCATTTTACATAACTAGGGCTACCAGATACCTGAGTTATAGTGAGCGGTAACATCAACATTATTTGTACCCATAATACATAATAGCCGGTCAAAGTAAGCACATAACTGGTAAATTTCTTATCTTTTACAACCATTTTCATACCATTAATAATCGAGGCTTTACCTATGGCAATATGGTAAGCTGGCAAAAAGAACATGTTGAAAATACCGCACAAGAAAAAAATGAAAGCCCCACACCAACAAACTAAATGAAAGTCATAATCAATCAGAATTCCACCAATAAGCGCACCAATAACTGCCCCGGCATTATCTTGTATCATTAATAACGAAATAAATTTGCCTCGCTCATGTGGACGAGTAAATTTAATGGTTAATCCCATTCGAGGAGGATCAAAGAGTAACCCTCCTAATGCGGAAAGCAAACAAGAAAGTAATAATAGCCAAGGTTCATTAGCAATCGCCATCGAAATAAATCCGATACAACGCAAAAACATTCCTGTAACAATCATTGGTTTTGCGCCAAAACGATCCGCTATCGCACCACCAATAATGCCAAAACCTTGTTGCACAAATTGTCGAAGACCTAAAGCAAAACCGACAAAGAGGGCACTCCATCCAACTTGACTTACAAAATGCGTTGAAACCAGAGGAAAAACGACATAAAAACCTAAAACAATAAATAAATTATCTAACAAGAGTATTTGTCTGCCAGTTTTGCGAATTTGAGATGGTATTGGCATTTACTGGACTCTTTCGATTAAATAACCTTGGTAATCAGGAATTTCGATATCGACTTCATGTTCAAACATTGCTGATTGAATTAATGCATTAGCAGTAGCTTGATTAGTTGCAACAGGAATATTCCAAACTGTTGCTAACCGCAGTAACGCTTTAACATCTGGATCATGCGGTGCGGCGTTAAGTGGATCCCAAAAGAAGATAAGCATATCAATTTTACCTTCTGCGATTAAAGCGCCAATTTGCTGATATCCACCCATTGGACCACTAAGCATTGGCGTAATATTTAATCCGATCTCTTTTTTTATTAATCTGCCAGTTGTTCCTGTACCCCATAAATTATGATGTGCAAGCTTTTCACTATTTTTTTGACACCAGGTTAGTAATGATTCTTTCAAGTGATCGTGTGCAACTAACGCAATATTTTTTTTTGCAGGTAATTTACGAGTGGTATAACGCATTTTTTTATCCTAATTCTTTATTATTTTTTTAATTTTTTAACAGAGTATGAATTAAAGTGCAAGAGATATTTATTAATCAATAGATAATAAAAAAGGCACCGAAGTGCCTTTTTAAACTTTAACCAGTTACAACTAATTAGAATTGATAGATTAAACCAAGTGCAACGGTATCTTTGGCAGTTGCTTTAATTTGAGACTTAGTAAATGTACCATCTTCATATAAAGCACGACGTGCGCCAATATCATCCTTATCTAACAAGTTGATTTTATAATCAACAATTGCTGATAAATTTTTGTTGAAGTCATAAGTTAAACCAACATCAACATATTTAGCTAGATCATTACCTTTAAGACCCGCATCACTTGTTAAGCTAGACGCATCTTTAACTTTATGTTGGATATAAGCAACAGATGGAGTTAAACGACCAATATCAAAGTCAATACCATATTGTGCTACAATTTCAAATCCTTTAGTTTTTAAATCATCAGCACGACGATTTGTTGAAGCATTGTTCCAACCATATTTTTGCTTACCTTCAATGTAAAGTGCTGCTAAATATATGTTGTTGTTGTCATATTTAACACCAGCTGACCATGATTTAGCATCTTTATGACCGCCTGTTTGTGCATAACCTGCACCAACAGTTAAACCAGTATCAAGCACATCCCAATCTACAACTGAACCCCATGCTTCGGCACTATTGTGACCATTTTGAGTTTGTCTATTGAAATGATCAGTTGAACTGTTATCACCATTGTCAGCGTATTGAACAGCAAAACGTAAACCATCAACTAGACCGAAGAAATCTGAATTACGGTATGTTGCTACAGCTTTAGTACGTGCAGTTAATGCATAAAAATCATTGTTTGATGCATCTCCACCAAATTCTGGTAAAACATCAGTGTAGGAAGTTAACGTTTTTAACACACCATCATTACGACCATAATCGAATGAACCAAAATCACCAAAGTTTAAACCAGCAAATGCATAACGAGTTTCGTTATCAGCGTCTTTACCTGTTTTTGCTTCATATTCCCAACGACCATAACCTGTTAAACTGTCAGTGATTTGTGTTTGTCCTGACATGCCTAAACGAGCGGTAGTTTTGTCACCTTCGCCAGTTTGATTGTTGCGATCAGTAATATAGTTTAAAGCATAAACTCGACCATAAAAGTCAACTTTATTTCCATCTTTGTTCCATACTTCAATAGAAGCGTTAGCTGTACCTGCAATTAAAAGCGCAGGGATAGCGATTGCTAATAGATTACGTTTCATTTTGTTACCCTCGTAGGTATATTTTATTATTAAAAAAGCAAATTACTTTGCTCTGGATTTAATAATTAACTACTAAAAATAGCAATTATATTATTACGGTGATATCTATTTTAATTTTTATAAATAGATTTTAATCATATATACTATCTATTTAACAATGTTCTTTAGATAAAATCTGAGGTTTTGCGATTATTTTAATATTTAATATTAATTTTTTTAAACATTAAATGTTTTTTTGCTTAAAAAAATTTTTATTAGGTAATATAAAAGGCACCTAAGTGCCTTTTATATAGGGGTTAAGAGATTAGAATTGGTAAATTAAACCAACACCTAACACATCTTTAGTACCTGGTTTGTTTTTGTGACCGCGAGAATTTTCAGTATTGTTTGCAGCGCCGACATCTTTACGATCAAGAAGATTGAATTTATATTCAACAATCGCGCTAAAGTTTTTATTTAGATCATAAGTTGCACCTAAAGAAACATATTTAGCTAAAGGTGAGGTTGATGAATGATCTGCATAACGATAATGATCAATACTTTCTTTATGTTGTACATAAGCTAAAGATGGAGTTAAGCGACCCACATTTAAATCAATACCATATTGTGCAACTAATTCAAAACCTTTGATTTTTTCATCAGAAATATATCTATTACCATTAGCATTGTTAGTTACAATCCATTTATTTTTAATTTTGGTTTGGAAATAGTTAGCAGCTAAATATAAATCATAATTTTCATATTTAAGACCAGTAGTCCAAGTGCTATGGCGATGATCGCTTGAAGTTGATTGAGCATAACCTGCACCTGCTGTTAAACCTGTATCAAAAATACGCCATTGAGCATTAAGACCATAAGCTTCTCTTGATTCACCACGAACTGAATCTTCAGTTTGTGAATTATCACCGTTATCAGCATATTGTAATGCAAAACTGATATCATCAGCTAAACCAAATAGATTGTTGTTACGATAAGTTGCAACCGCTTTAGTACGAGCTGAAAGCACGTTCCAATCATTATTCGCTGCATCACCGCCAAATTGTGGTAATACGTCAGTATAAGCAGTGATTGCTTTTAAAACACCATCGTTACGACCATAATCGAATGAACCTAAGTCACCAAAGTTTAAACCAGCAAACGCATAACGAACTTCGTTTGAAGAATTTTTACCTGCTGCCGCTTCATATTCCCAACGACCGTATCCAGTCACGCTATCAGTGATTTGCGTTTGACCAGACATACCTAGACGAGCTGAAGTATCATCACCTTCATTTTTTTGACCACGGTCAGTGATGTTGTTAGCTGCTTTTACTCGACCATAAAAGTCAACTTTGTTGCCGTCTTTGTTCCATACTTCGATAGAAGCGTTTGCACCAGCTGCAACTAAAAGTGCAGGAATAGCGATTGCTAATAGATTACGTTTCATTTTTTACCCTCATGGTTATTTTATTGCTGACACAGTCCATAGGATTTGAGTCAATTTCTACTACGATGATTATTCATCCAAAAATAATATTTTTGTCTATTATTTTTATCCAATTTTCATAGCAGAGTGAATTATGTCTAAATTTAACTTAAAATCAAGTGAACTTTTCGTTAAACATGATGTCTAATGTCAAAAAGGGGTCTGTTTGACTAATTTTTATACTTTTTTTGAATCTGTATTGTGCTTTTTTCATCTAAACCGACTTAAAATCGGTTTAGTGTATGAAATATAATCAGTTTAGAAGTTTGCGTTACGCGGGGTTCTTGGGAATGGAATAACATCTCGGACATTTTGTACACCAGTAACATAGACAATTAAGCGTTCAAATCCAAGACCAAAACCAGAGTGAGGGACTGTTCCATAACGACGTAAATCACGATACCACCAGTAATCTTCTTTTTTAAGACCCATTTCGTCCATACGTTTATCTAACATATCTAAACGTTCTTCACGTTGTGATCCACCAATGATTTCACCAATGCCTGGTGCTAACACATCCATTGCAGCCACAGTTTTACCATCGTCATTCATGCGCATATAAAATGCTTTAATATCTTTAGGGTAATTTTTAACAACAACTGGCGCTTTAAAATATTGCTCAGCTAAATAACGTTCATGTTCTGAGGCTAAATCAATACCCCAACTCACTGGATTTTCAAATTGAGCATCACAATTTTGTAAAATGGTGATGGCATCGTTGTAATCAACTTGTGCAAAATCAGCCTTAATAAAGTTTTCTAGACGATTAATCGCATCTTTATCAATATGTTGAGCGAAAAATTGCATATCGTCAGCTCGTTTTTCGAGTACTGTCTTAAATACATATTTCAACATGTCTTCAGCGAGTTTAGCGTTATCATCAAGATCAGCAAACGCAACTTCAGGCTCCATCATCCAAAACTCAGCTAAATGGCGTGTAGTATTTGAGTTCTCAGCTCTAAAAGTTGGACCAAAAGTATAAACTTTTGAAAGCGCACATGCATAAGTTTCAGCATTTAATTGACCAGATACCGTTAAAAATGCTTCTTTACCAAAAAAGTCTTTATCGTAATCAATTTTACCGTTATCGTTTTTTGGAAGATTTAACATATCAAGCGTTGAAACACGAAACATCTCGCCAGCACCTTCGGTATCCGAAGCGGTAATAATTGGCGTAGAAAGCCAAAAAAAGCCACGTTCGTCAAAAAACTGATGAATAGCCTGAGCAAGAGTGTGACGAACACGCGTAATTGCACCGACAATATTAGTTCTTGCTCGTAAATGGGCAACTTCACGTAAATATTCAATTGAGTGACGTTTAGCCGCCATAGGATACGTTTCAGGATCGTCAACAAAACCATATACATCAACCTGCGTTGCTTGTAATTCGTATTTTTGTCCCTGCCCTGGTGATTCCACAACTTTACCAGTGACTTTAACCGAGCAACCCGCGGTTAAACGCAAAATATCTTGTTCATAATTAGGTAAGTTATTTTCGATAACAGCTTGAATAGGCGAAAAGCAAGAGCCATCATAAACTGCTAAAAATGAAATACCTGCCTTAGAATCACGGCGAGTTCTTACCCAGCCTTGAACGGAAACGGTGCTACCAACAGCGATTTTGCCTTGTAACACATTAACAATAGGTGCAACTGAATTCATTTTATTATCCATCTCTACATTAATTTGTTTAATTAAATTTTAAGTTATACTGATATATTTTAACGATTTCCCATAATAGAATGGAATCAATACCCCAATTAAAAAAGTTTTATTTTGGATTTATATTTATAAGATTAATAATAAGTTATTATTAATATTTAACGTTGAAAGTTCGTTTTAACTCATCAATAAAATTTAAATCTTGAGATATTGTTTTACCTGGACTGTCAGATAATTTAGCTACAGATTGATTATTGCATTGCGTTAATTTAATTACAATATTCAATGCTTTGGTATTCACTTCAGTTGAAGGAATATCACACGCCAAAAAACCACCTATACCAAATGACAGTTTTACTCGATGATTAAAATGGTTATAAATTTTAATAGCTTTATCAAAATTTAAACTATCAGAAAAAACAAGTAATTTAGTCTTAGGATCTATCCCTAATTTCTGATAATGTTTAATCGCCTTTTCACCCCATTCAATAGAGTCCCCCGAATCATGACGAAGACCTTGATAACAAGAAGCAAAGTGATGATCGAAATCACGCAAAAAAGCATCCATGGTAATACAATCAGTTAAAGCAATATCTAAATCATGAGGATACTCGTCTAACCAAACTCGAAGCGCATCTTTTTGGCAATCTTTCAAAATTGGACTTAATCGTTGATGCGCTTGAAACCATTCATGAGCTTGTGTTCCAACAGGCGTTAACCCCAAACGATAAGCAAGTAAATAGTTGCTGGTGCTATGAAAATTTTCAAAATTATCTTTCAAATAGCTAACAACGGCTTCTTGCACCGCAAACGAATAACGCCGACGCGTACCAAAATCCATTAAATTAAAATCAGACTTATTCATATTAGCCGTTTTTTCATTAAATTGAGCTAATTTATCTTTCAGCCTGGCAATGGCCTCCGGTACGCCAATTTGTGGAGAACGAGCCTTATGTACAATTTCACTAATTACCGCAAGTAAGGGGACTTCCCATAAAATAACATCTAACCATTTACCTTCAATCGAAATTTCAAGCATGCCATCTTCGTTTTTAATGGTGAGTAAATCACTATTAAAGTGCCAATTTTTAAGCCAATTTAAATAGTCAGATTTAAAAAAAGGAATGTCAGATAAATAATTAAATTCATCATCCGTAAGTGATAATGATTCCATTAATTTTACTTGATACATTATTTCATCAGCATAGTGCCCTAATAAGTCATCACTACGACATCGGAACTGCGCAACGACGGTTGCATCAGGGTAATGATGAAAAACGGCTTGTTGCATATGCAACTTATATGCATCAGTATCTAAAATTGATGTAATTATTGCTGGTAACATATGTATCTATTATTACTACTATAAAGAAAATTCCTCAGATTATAGCAGAATAATAGTGAAGAGATAGATTAATTATGTAATAAGATTGTTTTTAATCAGCTATAATACTCACTAAATAGAAGATAGATTAAATACCAACCAAAAAGGTCATGACAAAATGAATACCAAAACAGCGGAATTACAACCCATTGCCAAATATCGTCTTGATTATAAAGCACCAGATTTTACTATTACTGACATCGATCTTGATTTTGATTTAGCAGCTGACATCACGACAGTCATAGCTCGCAGTCGTGTTGTGAAAAAAAACAAGCAAGCAAAAGATCTCATTTTAGATGGCGAAGACCTTAAGCTCATTTCGATCAATATTAACGAACAACCATGGCAAGACTATCAAATTACTAAAACAGGGTTAATCATTCAAAACGTTCCAAGTGAATTTATACTCACCATAGTTAACGACATTAAACCAATTGATAATACGGGATTAGAAGGACTATATGTTTCGGGTGAAGCGCTATGTACTCAATGTGAAGCTGAGGGATTTAGACATATTACCTATTATCTTGATCGACCTGATGTCCTTGCTCGATTTTCAACTCGAATTACCGCCAATAAACAAAACTACCCTTACCTACTTTCTAATGGTAACCGTATTGCACAAGGTGAACTTGCTGATGGACGTCACTGGGTTCAATGGCAAGACCCTTTTCCTAAACCAGCCTACCTATTTGCTTTAGTTGCAGGTGATTTCGACATCTTAAGAGATCAATTTACCACTCAATCTAATCGTAAAGTTGATTTAGAAATTTATGTCGATAAAGGTAATTTAGACCGTTCACATTGGGCTATGGCCAGCTTAAAAAATTCTATGCGCTGGGATGAAACACGTTTTGGATTAGAATACGATTTGGATATTTTTATGATTGTCGCCGTTGATTTTTTCAATATGGGAGCAATGGAAAATAAAGGTCTGAATATCTTTAATTCCAAATATATATTAGCCAAACCAGAAACTGCAACCGATACGGACTATTTAGGAATAGAAGGTGTCGTTGGTCACGAATATTTTCATAATTGGACCGGTAATCGCGTCACTTGTCGAGATTGGTTCCAACTTAGCTTAAAGGAAGGATTAACGGTATTTCGCGATCAAGAATTTAGTGCTGATATGGGTTCAAGAGCCGTTAAGCGGATTGATGATGTAAAATTAATGCGCACAGTACAGTTTGCTGAAGATGCAAGTCCGATGTCACACCCTATTCGACCTGACCAAGTCATTGAGATGAATAATTTTTACACAGTAACCGTATATGAAAAAGGTGCTGAAGTTATCCGTATGATGCATACCTTATTAGGAGAAGACAAATTTCAAGCTGGTATGAAGCTCTATTTTGAGCGTCATGACGGTAGTGCAGCAACATGTGATGATTTTGTAGCTGCTATGCAAGATGCATCGGGAATCGACTTAACTCAATTTAAATTATGGTATAGCCAATCAGGAACACCTGAATTAATGGTTACTGACAGTTATGACCCCAAAAATCAGCAGTATACTTTAACTGTTGAACAACATACCCCTGCAACTCAAGATCAAGCAGAAAAACAAGCGCTGCATATTCCACTAGATATTGAATTATATCAACATAATGGCCAAGTGATGACACTACAATATCAAGGAAAACCCATTCACCATGTGTTAAATCTGACGCAGCCTAAACAGCAATTTATTTTTGACCATATTAATGAAAAACCAATTATTTCACTACTACGAGATTTTTCAGCGCCAGTTAAATTGACTTATGATTATCTAGACGATGATCTGATTTTCTTGATGCAACATGCTACTAATGCTTTTAGCCGTTATGATGCATCCCAAATGTTATTGGCAAAATATGTTCGTTTAAATGTCGTAAATTACCAAGAAAATCGTGAATTAACATTACCAGAATCCGTATTAGATGCCTTTAGGGCAGTATTATTATCAGAAACAACTGATCCAGCTCTAATTGCACAAATTTTAACTTTACCGTCTGAAAACGAATTAGCCAATTTATTTAAGGTCATCGATCCAGCCGCTATTTATCAAGTTCGTCAATTTTTATTAAGCCGTTTTGCCAACGAACTGAACGACGAACTCAATGCGGTTTATTTTAATAATAAAGCTGTTGACTATCATATTGAACATATAGATATTGCTAAGCGATCTCTTAAAAACTGCTGTTTAACTTTATTAGCCTATGCTGATAATAAATCCCATGCAAACACATTAGTAAGTCAGCAATACTATCAAGCAAATAACATGACTGATTGCTTAGCGGCTTTAACTGTAGCAGTTAAAACGCAACTCGATTGCTCCAATGAATTGTTAACTGATTTTGATGAAAAATGGCATCAAGATGGTTTGGTAATGGACAAATGGTTATCCCTCAATGCAACAAGTCCTGATACCGAGGTGCTATCAACTGTGAAGAAATTATTAACTCACCGTTCATTTTCAATGAGTAACCCAAATCGGATCCGTGCATTAATTGGTGCTTTTGTGAATAATAACCTTGTTGCTTTTCATGCACAAGACGGCAGTGGGTATCATTTCTTAGTTGAGATTTTAACTGAGTTAAACCAAAAAAACCCACAAGTTGCTGCTAGATTAATTGATCCACTGATTCGATTAAAACGTTATGACGAAAAACGACAACAACAGATGCGAACAGCGCTTGAAACATTACTAAAACTTGATAATCTTTCTAAAGATTTATATGAAAAAATCAGTAAAGCCTTAACGGCATAATCAAGAAAAATATCATCCTACATAATCATTGTAGGATAATATAACGGTGTTAGTTGATATTTTTTACTAAAACGTATAGGTAACCTCAAACTTTTTGACAAACATGATAATGAGTTTTTAAATGACAACGACCATAAAATCAATTACACCTGTGGAACTAGCACAGAAAATAGAGGCATCTGAAGAATTATTCTTACTTGATGTTCGTGAACCTAATGAAGTCGACATATGCAGCATTAATGGGTCAACACACATTCCAATGAATCTTATTCCATTATATTTAGATAAAATTCCAGATGGTATCGATATCGTTATTTATTGCCACCGTGGTGTAAGAAGTTTAAATGTTGCGAATTATTTAGTCGAAAATGGCTTTGATGCCCAAAACCTATATAATCTCACAGGTGGAATTGATGCTTGGGCATCAGTTATAGATAATCAGATGATAAGATATTAAAAAGCCCGTGACTAAACCGGCTTTAGGCGACTAGTTTCCTCTATACTACTATGCATTAATTTGTATTTTGATTTATTCCTTAGGCATTACCCAATAACCATTTTGATTATGTGCTTTCATATAATCTTTGAATTGTTGGGATTGATAAATACGCTTAATATCTTGAGCCCACTGACTATTTTCATTGCCACCGTTTACAACAACCATAATTTCTAAATCAGGAATAATGGTTTCTAAAAGTAACGCTTTACTTGAGTCAATGTTAGCTGAATAAACGATACTTCCTGGTATTACCGCAAAATCAACCTCATTCATTACACGGGGTATGTTCGCTGAATCCATTTCAATAATCTCAATCCCGGCAATATTTTGAGCGATATCATTTTTGCTAACGATGATCGGATCTGCATTGTCTTTCAACTTAATCCAACCTGCTTTTTCTAATAAGTTATAAGAACGGGCAGCATTTGATGCATCTTGTGGGATCGCAACTTTAGCGCCCGCAAACACTTGATCTAATGAGGTATATTTATTCGAAAATATGGCAGCTGGTACAGATGGAACATGAACCACAGGCTTTAAATTTGCTTTGCGTTGACTATTAAAAACATCCATATAAGCAGTATGCTGAGCGACGGTTAAATCAATACTTCCTTCGCTTAAAGCTACATCCGATTCAAGCAAATGTGGGAAATTGATCAATTTAACCTTATAACCTTCTGATTCCAATATTGGCTTAACGGCATCTTTAAACAGATCATTATAGGGACCGGGCGATACCCCCATACTGATCTCTTTTTTCGTTTGATTATCGGTTTGCTTGGATGAGTCATTACAAGCATTTATAAAAAATGCTGAACATATGATGAAAACAAGTGATAGGTATTTAAACAATTTTTGTTTGATTAAACATTTTTTCATGTGAGTTACCCTTGATAAGCTATAAACACTTGATACACTCTATCATATAAAAAATAGTTCATTTATTCCAAGTAATTCTATCTTATAACTTTTTGGAATAAGATATAAAAAACGATTATTAGAGAGATAAATAAGCCTATGTTACCGTTAATGCCATCAATCATCATTAATCGTTGGATAAATTATGAGTCAAACTATCGCAAATACTATTCATCAGCTTTTTGTCGAATTACACCAAAATCCTGAACTTTCTAATCAGGAATTTGAAACCACAAAACGATTAAAATCTTATTTACAAAAAGCCAATATCCGCATTTTAGAATTAGGAGCTAAAACGGGAGTGATAGCAGAAATTGGCTCAGGTTCACCAGTGCTAGCATTACGTGCTGATATTGATGCATTGCCTATCAAAGAACAAACTACTTGTGACTACCGCTCAAGAAATCCAGATGTGATGCATGCCTGTGGTCACGATGTACATGCCTCTATTTTAATGGGAGCAGCTTATTTACTAAAAGCACATGAAAACGATTTAAAAGGAACAATTCGTCTACTGTTTCAGCCTGCTGAAGAAAACTTTAGTGGCGCGTTACATTTTATTGAAATCGGCGCATTAAATGGTGTTGATGCAATAGTAGGGCAACATAATAATCCCAATTTATCCATAAATCAGATGGCATCCTGTGCCGGACCGTTTTCTGCTAACGTCGACCGTATTGAAATTACTGTTAAAGGTGTGGGCGCACATGCAGCAAGACCAGAAACCGGTGTTGATCCTATTGTTGTTGGTGCTCAAATAGTGAATGCCATTCAAACCATATCGAGTCGCAGTATCAGCGGATTAGATGCAGTTATTGTAAGTATAACCAAATTTCAGGGTGGAAATACCTGGAATGTAATTCCCGAAACAGTAGAAATGGAAGGAACGGTTAGAACGCTCACCCCTAAAATTAGAGCTAGAGTTAAACAGCAGTTAACAATTATTACTGAAAATATTGCTTCTGCCCTAGGCGCACAAGCTGAGCTGCGCTGGTTTGATGGCCCACCTTCAATTATCAATGATGCCAAATGGGTGGAATTTGCCAAACAAGTGGCTCAGCAGCAAAATTATGAAATTGTTGATTTTAAACCTCAATTAGGTGGCGAAGATTTTGCTCATTACTTACATCATGTTCCAGGCGCTTTTATTAACCTTGGTTCACAAAGTTCTTATGCTGTGCATCATCCTAAATTTCAAATTAATCGAGATATGATAATGCCTGCGGTTAAATATTTATCTGAACTTGCCCAACAGGCACTCATCCAATTAGCACAAAATAAAAAGCCGGCGGTAAACCATGATTAAATTTGAATGTGTATCAAAACAATACGAGCGTAATGGCATTACTACCCAAGCATTAAATAATATCAACCTAACCATAGCAAAGGGTGATATTTATGGCATTATTGGTTATAGCGGGGCAGGAAAAAGTACACTTGTTCGTTTAATTAATTTTCTTGAAAGGCCCACTCAAGGCAATGTCTTTATTCAAAATCAATCACTCAACCAATTATCTAGTAAAGATTTACGCCTAGTTCGTCGAAAAATCGGTATGATCTTTCAACATTTTAATTTACTCGAGTCGAAAACTGTATTTGAAAATGTCGCCATTCCGTTAGTTCTAATCAAAAAAGATAAACAAACGATTAAACGAAAAGTGAGGGAACTTTTAGAATTTGTGGGATTAAGTGATAAAGCTAATATTCATCCTAAAGAGCTATCAGGTGGACAAAAACAACGCATAGGTATAGCGCGAGCTTTAGCTAACGATCCTGATATACTGTTGTGCGACGAAGCCACATCTGCGCTTGATCCACAAACCACCCAAGCCATTTTAGATTTAATAAGAAAAATCAATGAAAAATATAAAATAACCGTCGTATTAATCACTCATGAGATGAGTGTGATTGAACGAATTTGTCACAAAGTTGCCGTAATGGAAAAAGGCAGAATTATTGAGCATGGTAATGTGCTTGATGTATTTGGCTATCCGAAACACCATACCACCCAAAATTTTGTCAGCTCTGTGATAAACGATCAAATCCCAAGTGGGGTAATTGAAAATCTATTAAAGATTGAGGAAAACAAAAATAATATCAAATTATTCAAATTGGAGTTTTTAGGACGTTCAGCCTCTGAACCCGTCATTAACTCACTCATATTACAACAAAAAGTCATCGTGAATATTTTATTTGCCCATATGTCAGAAATCGAAAAAACGGTTTTAGGCAGTATGTTTGTTCAATTAAAAGGAGATGATAACCACATTAAAGAAGCGGTACACTATCTACGTGAACGTGATGTTCAAGTGACCGAAATAAAACAATGGGAGATCAACTAAATGCAAATATTAAATAATATATTGAGTTATTTAAGCACGACTTTTGCCACAACGGTCACTTCTGATCAGTTTGTACAAGCCTCTTACGAAACATTGATTATGGTCGTGTGTTCTTTAATATTGGGCTCATTAATTGGCATTCCGCTAGGTATCTGTTTAGTCACAACTCGTCCTTCAGGTCTGCTTGAAAATAGACGGGTATACCGGGTTATCAACCCAATGATAAATTTAGTCCGTTCCTTGCCATTTATCATTTTGCTTGTGGCAATTTTGCCTTTAACAAAGTTTATTGTCGGTAGCTCAATTGGCACCACAGCTGCAATTGTCCCACTGACTTTTTATGTCGCCCCTTACATAGCTCGATTAGTGGAAAATTCGTTATTAGATGTAAAAAGCGGTATTATTGAAGCAGCCCAAGCCATGGGCGCAACACCTATCCAAATAATTTGGCACTTTATGTTACCTGAAGCTTTTAGCTCATTACTTTTAACGCTTACAACCGCCACAATTGGATTAATTGGAGCTACCGCTATGGCAGGTGCTATTGGTGCTGGGGGTATCGGCGATTTAGCGGTTTCATATGGTTATCAACGTTTTGACACCACAGTGACTTATATTTGCGTCTTTATTTTGGTTATTGTCATTCAATTTGTCCAAAGTACGGGTAACTACTTAGCCCGTAAGGCACGCCATGAATAGCTCAATTACGCGTTGATATATAGAGTAAATTACTCTTGTTGATTGCATTAATTCCATTACATGAGTTCAAATTCTATTTTATTGCATATTAATAAAAAATAATGAGTGTAAAAAAGTTTCAGATTAACTATACGTTTGAGTATAAAATATCTGAATAATCAAGTTATAATATCGCTAAAACAGTAAAAACAGACTCACTGATAATGTGTTTAATAGATTTCATTATTTATAAATATCAAGTAAAATAGGCGAAATTTTAATTCTGGTAGTGTAGGAAATCATTGTGACTGATGCATTACAGCAAAATTTGGTTGAAATACACGATATGTCTTTTTATCGTGGAACGCGACCTATTTATAAAAATATGAGTTTGACCGTTCCAAAAGGTAAAATAACCGCTATTATGGGACCTTCTGGAATTGGTAAAACTACACTATTAAGACTGATTGGTGGACAATTAAAACCACAAACAGGACAGATTTTATTTGATGGTGAAGACATACCCACCATGTCCCGCGCAAGGCTATATGAAGTACGCAAACGCATGAGCATGCTATTTCAATCAGGCGCATTATTTACTGACCTATCAGTATTTGATAATGTTGCTTATCCACTGCGTGAACATCTTAGATTACCTGAGCCAGTATTACATAATTTGGTATTAATGAAGTTACAATCCGTAGGACTTCGTGGTGCGGCAAACATGATGCCATCAGAATTATCTGGAGGGATGGCTAGGCGAGCTGCATTAGCTAGAGCGATTGCACTTGATCCAGATTTAATCATGTTTGATGAACCTTTTGCTGGGCAAGATCCCATTTCAATGGGTGTAATAGTTAAGCTTATTTCTGAAATCAACCAATCCTTAGGCTTAACATGCATTGTGGTCAGTCATGATGTAAATGAAGTATTGAGTATAGCCGATTACGCCTACATTGTAGCAGAACAGCATATTATCGCTGGAGGTACCTCAGAGCAACTACGTGACAATAACGATTTACGAGTCAAACAATTCTTGGAAGGACTTGCTGATGGACCTGTGCCTTTTCATTATCCTGCTAATGATTACAAATCGGACCTATGTAGAGGGATAAAATAATGTTGAATTTACTCGAGAAAATTGGGCAATGGTTGATTAATGTGATCGCCCTAATTGGCCGATCAGGAATGATGCTATTTGGTGCATTGATTGGTCAGCCTCAATTTAAAAAACAATTCCCATTACTGATCAAACAATTCTATTTTGTTGGTGTTCAATCACTATCCATTATTATCGTGTCAGGTCTGTTTATCGGCATGGTACTAGCGTTACAAGGTTACTTTATTTTAACAACATTTGGTGCTGAAGCCAGTTTAGGGATGTTGGTTGCATTGGCATTATTACGAGAGCTAGGACCTGTTGTTGCGGGACTGCTTTTTGCCGGTCGTGCAGGTTCTGCTTTAACAGCTGAAATTGGTCTTATGAAAGCAACCGAGCAATTATCGAGTATGGAAATGATGGCAATCGATCCGTTACGCCGAATTATCGCTCCACGGTTCTGGGCAGGATTTTTCAGCATGCCTTTTTTAACAGCGATTTTTGTTGCGGTCGGCATCATAGGTGGCGTATTAGTTGGTGTTGATTGGAAAGGGATTGACGCAGGATTCTTTTGGTCATCCATACAAAGTAATGTCGATTGGTGGCATGATTTAGGTAACTGTTTTATTAAAAGTTTCGCATTTGCTATTGCGAGCACTTGGATTGCACTTTTTAATGGATACGATTGTGTACCAACATCGGAAGGAATTAGTCGGGCAACAACTAATACAGTTGTTTATTCATCATTGGTTATTTTGGGGTTAGATTTTATTTTAACCGCATTAATGTTTAGTAATTGAGGTCATTTAACATGAGTCGTAAAGTAGAAATTACAGTGGGATTATTTATGGTGCTGGTTATTGTCTCAGTACTATTCTTATGCTTTAGAGTAACTGACCCAACATCGTTTATCAGTCATAATTCGTATAGAGTTTATGCGCAATTTGATAATATTGGTGGTTTAAAAGTACGCTCACCAATTAAAATTGGTGGTGTTGTTATTGGCCGTGTCAGTAATATAAGTTTAAAAGCTACGAACAATGAAGACTATAAACCTTGGGTAACCATGGATTTAGACACCCAATATAATAAAATTCCAAAATTAAGTGCACTTTCAATTAAAACATCAGGTCTATTAGGTGAACAATTTATCGATATTAACTTTGGATTAGATCAAAGCATAGAATACGATGTTGATGCTTTAGATGCACCGACATCTTTACCAAGTAAGGACAGTCATAATAAAGAAGATATCAATCCTTATCTTGAAGATGGCTCTATTATCTATAACACAAAGCCAGCAGTAGTCATTGAAGATTTAATTGGACAATTTTTATATAGTGCCGGTGGATCATCAGATAAAGATAAAAAACAAGATACTAATGACAATAAGGAGTAACTATGTTAACCAAATTTAAACAAACCTTTTTTTTAGTACTGACTTTAATGATAAGCGCTACGGCATTTGCAAACGATCCATATCAAGATATGCAAGTTGCAGCAGACAAAATTTTTAGTACGATGAAAGCGGAATCATCAACAATTAAATCTGATCCGAACAAACTTAAAGATATGGTCAGAAGGGATTTACTTCCTTACGTACAAGTTAAATATGCAGGGGCATTAATCTTAGGTAGTGCTTATAAATCTGCGACTGAAGCACAACGTACAGCTTACTTCAACGCGTTTGAAAACTATTTAATACAAGCATTTGCTCAAGCGCTATCAATGTACAATGGTCAGAGTTATCAAGTTGAAAAATCAAAAAATTTAGATGGCAAATCACTTGTTTCAATCCGGATATTATTAAATCAACCAGATAAAAATCAACAACCTATCCGTATTGATTTCCAATGGCGAAAAAATACTGTTACTGGTGAATGGAAAGCTTATGACCTAACCGCTGAAGGGGTAAGCATGGTTACCACTAAACAAAACGAATGGGCAACTATTTTGCGCCAAAAAGGGATTGAAGCATTAACCAAACAACTCAATGATCTATCAAATCGCAATATTGATCTTAACGCTAAATAAAAAGGCTATTTTATAATGTCGCGAATCAAAACAGATAAACAACAAGATGTATTGTATTTACAGGGTGAACTCGATGTTCACGCTTTAAATGATTTATGGTCAGCGCAAAGCTCTATATTAAATGGTGTTAAATACATTGATTTAGGAGAGCTGAGCCGAGTTGATTCTTCAGGACTCGCGACTTTAGTCTATTTTTGTATTAAATATTGTGTAAAACTCAAAAGTATAAATCCACAATTACAAACATTAATCACTTTATATGATTTACAACATGTCATTGATGATTGATTTATTAGATTTTATACTGAAACACCCCCATAACCTGAAACTTTTTTACAAAAATAAACTCTATAGTTTAGAGTAATGATGAGAATAAATAATGGATAAACAAGAAATTATAAATAAATTAAAAGGTTCACTTGAACTTGACGATATTCATGTTATGACTGACGACGGAAGTCACTTTCAAGTTATTGCAGTTGGAAAATTATTTGCTGATCTTAGCCGAGTAAAAAAACAGCAAGCCATTTACGCTCCTTTAGCAGAATTTATTAATGATAATCGTATCCATGCGCTATCCATAAAAACGTATACACCTATTGAATGGCAACGTGAGCGCAAACTAATGGGATTATAAGGATCATTCTTATTAAACCTTGAATAAACGTTTTTTAGCCTCAATATTATTCTCTATTAATAGAAAATATCAATGTACATAAGGTATCGTAACATGACTAACCCATTATTAACAAACGCACCGTTACCCCTATTTTCAAAGATTAGGCCAGAACATGTTTTGCCAGCCATACAAGAAACATTAAAAAATAGCCGTCATACGATTGAAACAGTATTAAAACAAAACAACCACTATACTTGGGAAAATTTAATCCAACCAATTGATGAAATGGACGAAAAATTCAGTCGTGCTTGGTCGCCTGTTAGTCATTTAAACTCGGTCAAAAATAGCCCTGAATTACGCGAAGCTTATGAAGCGTGTTTACCACTACTCTCTCAATACAGCACTTGGGTTGGTCAACATAAACCTTTATATGAGGCATATAAACAACTTAAAGAAAGTGAACAATATGCCAAACTGACAAAAGCTCAGAAAAAAGTTATTAATAATGCCCTACGTGATTTTGAATTATCAGGCATTGGCTTACCCGATGAAAAACAGAAACGTTATGGTGAAATTGTTGCAAAACTATCCGAATTATCATCAACCTATAGCAATAATGTATTAGATGCAACTATGGGTTGGTCTAAATTAATCACGGATGTTAAAGCCTTGTCGGGGCTACCCGAAAGTGCCCTTGTAGCTGCCCAAGAGCAGGCTAAAGCTAAAGGTGAAGAAGGCTGGTTACTTACCTTAGACATTCCAAGCTATCTGCCCGTAATGACCTATTGCGATAACCGTGAACTACGCTTTGAACTCTATCAAGCTTATAATACCCGTGCATCAGACCAAGGTCCAAATGCTGGTAAGTGGGATAATACCCAAATCATCAAACAAATTTTAACGTTACGCGATGAGCTTGCACAATTATTAGGATTTAAGACCTATGCTGACCAATCACTTGCGACAAAAATGGCAAAATCCACCACGCAAGTAATCGAATTTCTGACTGATCTAGCCTCTAAAGCCAAACCACAAGGCGAAAAAGAACTTGCCGAACTTAAACGTTATGCTTATGAGTTTTTCGGTGCCAGTGATATACAACCATGGGATATAGCCTATTACAGCGAAAAACAAAAACAGCATCTTTACACCATCAATGATGAAGAGTTACGCCCGTACTTTCCAGAGCAACGCGTGATTAGTGGTCTATTTGAAGTTGTACATCGGCTCTTTGGTATTACTGCGAAAGAACGCCAAGATGTTGAGGTTTGGGATCCAGAAGTTAAATTCTATGATCTTTATACTGCTGATGGAGAACTTAAAGGTAGCTTCTATCTTGATTTATATGCACGCGAACATAAACGTGGTGGCGCCTGGATGGATGATTGCATCGGTCGAATGCATTTTGCTGACGGTCATATACAAAAACCTGTTGCTTATTTAACGTGTAATTTTAACCGACCGATTGGTAATAAACCTGCGTTATTCACTCATAACGAAGTCACTACCTTATTTCATGAATTTGGGCATGGCTTACACCACATGTTGACCGAAGTTGAAGTACCAGGCGTTGCCGGTATTAATGGTGTACCTTGGGATGCGGTGGAATTACCAAGTCAATTTTTAGAAAACTGGTGCTGGGAGCCCGATGCACTTTCGTTTATCTCAGGACATTATCAAACTGGTGAACCATTACCAAAAGAGATGTTAGATAAAATGTTGGATGCTAAAAACTATCAAGCGGCATTATTTATTTTACGCCAGTTAGAGTTTGGCTTATTTGACTTTACTTTACACAGTCAAAAAGATCCGGATATTTTAGAAACACTAAAAAAAGTCCGACAACAAGTAGCTGTAGTGCCCACTGTTGAATGGGGTCGGTTTCCACATGCTTTCAGTCATATCTTTGCTGGTGGTTACGCCGCTGGTTACTATAGCTATTTATGGGCAGAAGTATTGTCAGCTGATGCATTTTCACGATTTGAAGAAGAAGGTATCTTCAATACTAACACCGGCAATGCTTTTCTTGACAATATCTTGTCACAAGGTGGCAGCGATGAACCAATGACATTATTCAAAAATTTCCGGGGTCGCGAACCACAACTTGAGGCATTGCTTCGTCACTATGGAATTAAGTAATCCTGACACTGCTCAGCTCAAACGAATCGCTGAGCAGTGGTTATCCACACATACCGATCTGCCGTTCACTCTTGTAAATCAAAACAACCAACTCGAATTACAAAAAAACGACGAACCCAAATTAGGCTCAATATGCGTCAATTTTGTATCCGGTGCTATGGCTCATCGTCGTCAATTTGGTGGAGGACGAGGTGAAGCTATCGCTAAGGCTGTTGGCGTTAAAGGGGAGCATTTACCAATGGTTATCGATGCCACCGCTGGACTGGGCCGCGACGCATTTGTACTTGCCGCCATTGGTTGTCATGTCACTATGTTTGAACGACATCCTGTTGTTGCGGCACTATTACAAGACGGTCTACAGCGTGCTTATTTAGATGAAAATATTGGTTCTTGGTTACAGCAACATCTACATTTGATTTATCACTCAAGTATAGATGGATTAGGCACTCACACTCAAAAACCCGATGTGGTCTATCTTGATCCTATGTTCCCTCATCGAACCAAAAGTGCACTCGTCAAAAAAGAGATGCGCATTTTTCAGCAATTAGTGGGCAGCGATGAAGATGCAGACAGTTTACTTGAGCCAGCAAGGCTGTTAGCCAACAAACGTGTAGTGGTTAAACGCCCTAGCTATGCACCCTTTTTAGCTAACCAAAAACCAACAGCAGAAATTAAAACGAAGAATCATCGTTTTGATATTTATACCCCTTTAAAGTAATACAGGAAAATTCATAATTTATGCGATTAGATAAGTTTCTTGCTCATCATCTCGGTATCAGCCGAACGATTGTTAATAAAGAATTAAAAGCAAAAAAAGTCACTGTTGACGGTGCAATTATTAAATCAGGTGCTCATCAATTATCACCTAAACAAACTGTTGAATATGATGGCTTTAAGATTACACCCATTACCGAAAACCGCTATTTTATGTTAAATAAACCTAAAGGTTATGTTTGCTCAACCGATGATCCTGATCACCCAACGATTCTTTATTTTATTGATGAACCTATGCCAGAAAAACTTCATGCTGCTGGTAGATTGGATCTTGATACAACAGGATTGGTACTATTAACTGATGATGGTCAGTGGTCACATCGCATTACTTCGCCTAAGCATCATTGTGAAAAAATCTATCTGGTGACTGTTGAGCGCCCATTAAGTGCAGATCTCATCAAAGTTTTCAACAATGGTATTCAATTAAAAAGTGAGAAATCACTAACGAAACCAGCCAAATTAAATATTCTTGACGATTTCCATGCGGAGCTTACCATTAGCGAAGGACGATATCATCAAGTTAAACGTATGTTTGCAGCTGTAGACAATCATGTGGTTGAATTACACCGTAAACAAATAGGCAATATTAAGATTGATATTCCCGAGGGCGAATATCGCCCCCTCACTCAAGATGAAATTAATTCGTTTAACTAAAATTAAGATATTTAATCAAGTTAAATAATTTTTAGTAGGTTAAATCAATATTGAATATTTCAACATCTTTTACTAAATTGCAGGTATGGTTATCGTTTTTTAGACAACATATTCATCACTGTACAGGTTAGAACAGAAACAGGACTCAATCAGTGCAAGATCAACATTTACAGTTAGGAATCAACATTTCCAAAAAAAAACTGATTTTAATTCTTGGATTATTATCTATGTTAATGCCATTATCCATAGATATGTATCTACCAAGCATGCCAACCATTGCTCAAGATTTTAACGTAGCGGATGCGACAGTACAACTTACCATTAGTTGTTATTTATTAGGATTTTCTTTTGGACAACTCTTATTTGGTCCTATTACTGATAGCTACGGACGACGCTATGTTTTAATTGTGGGTCTGGTTATCTTCATAGTTGCAGCATTAAGTTGTGGTATTGCCGAAAATATCAATCGATTAATTACCTCTCGCTTTTTTCATGGCGTTGCTGCCGCCGCAACAACCATAGTAATTAATGCGTTAATGAAAGATATTTATCGGGATCGCGATGACTTTTCTAAAATGATGTCGTTTGTAATGCTAATATCCAATGTCGCCCCTCTGCTTGCACCGATCATTGGTGGATTTATTCTCTATTGGTTTAATTGGCAAGCTAATTTTTACACTATTAGTTTAACTGCACTGTTAGGACTGGCTTTAGTTATCTTTTTTATTCCAGAAACATTATCAAAAACAAAACGCGCTAAATTCAGTTTCACCCGTATTTTGAGTAATTTCATTACGTTATTCCGTCATGGGCAAGTGTTGGCTTATATGATGATAGGAGCCTTTGCAGGCGCAGGTTTATTCTCATTTTTAAGTTTAGGACCCTTTGTTTATATGAACCTACATGGTGTTGCACCGACAAATTTTGGTTATTACTTTGCGCTTAATATTATTGTTATGGTATTTATGAATACACTAAACAGCCGTTTAGTTAAGCATGTGGGTTCATTTAAGATGATGCAGTTAGGTCTTTTTATCCAATTTGTAATGGCAATTGGACTGATGGTCGTGACACTATTTAATTTAGATTTCATCTATTTGATTATCTTTATTGCTGGATATATTGGCTGTATGTCAACCATAGGCGGAAATAGCATGGCAATTATTTTAGATTTTTACCCACATATCGCCGGAACAGCCTCTTCGCTTGCGGGCACAATTCGATTCGCAGTAGCGGGAGCTGTTGGTATATCATTATCATTACTGGTCTCAAATTTTACAACTGTAACAACAGTTTCAGACAACATTAGTGAATGGTTAATGACAGGTTCCATGATTTTATGCAATTTTCTTGCTGTCGGTCTCTTTTTAAAAATCAGAAATATCAAAATAAAATAACCATGATCTACCAATTAGGAGGAGATGGATATCCACAACTTCATGGACATTAATATATTATCAATACGCTGAATATTATTGGTTATGGAATTTGCAATCAATGAGTATTAATTAGGTTTAATACCCTCTAGCGAGAGTGATATTGCTTGATTTATCTTGGCAATATTTAACAATATTCAAAATAATTGTACAGTGCCTATTAATATCCATATTCTTGTATTGTGATTAAAAATATTACCGTTACTCACAACGGTATTCTACGCAATGGTCATATTGAGGATAATAGTTCAATCGGTATGATAAATACCCTCTTTAACAATACAAAATTGCGAAAATTGTTTCTTTAGACTAATCATAAGTGACGCATACGTTACCTAAAAAAGGGTTGAATTATGGAAAGTCACCCGCCAAATTCGTTCACAAACACACTAATGTTAATTTCGTCGTTCATAGACAAAATACTTAAAATACGGTACAAAACGGACAAAGATTTATCAAAAACCTATCATGGATGGATTAATACTAGTAAGAATAATGATGCTTTATGGTTTATTCACTCTGTGAGAGAATGCAATTTATGATAAAATGCTAACAATGTTAACTGTTGCAATTGTTTAGGTATGTACTTGAAAAAGTCAAAAACAACAAGAAAACAGATAATCACTCAATTCATTTTACTGGCAATTATAGGATTATCTGTTGGTCTATTTTTATCCCTATTTTCTTATAATCCATCTGATCCTGGATGGTCTCGTACTGCATGGCACTATCCAATCAGCAATTATTGTGGCTTTATTGGAGCCTATGTTTCAGATATTTTATTCCAATTCTTAGGTTTTATTGCTTTCACTATCCCATTTATCTCGATATTCTTTAGTTCACAACTGGTGATCTATTATTATCGTAACGCCAATGCACCTATCAATTATTTTAGTTTATCATTTCGCATAATTGGTATTTTAGCATTTATTTTTAGTAGTACCGGTTTTTTTGCCTTAAACATTCGTGATGCGGAACAATTTAACGCTGGAGGGTATTTAGGAGCAATTGTCATTGAAAGTCTTTTACCTGTAATGAATACTCTGACTATTTCATTAGTATTACTCATTACAAGCCTTGCCTGCATCACTTTATTAACTGGGTTATCTTGGTTTTACTTAATGGAAAAATTAGGTGCTTTGGTTATGTTACTCATTACGCCATTTTCAAAGTTGATTTTATCACGTAAAACTAACCCGATAATCAATACTCACCAACAGACAGACACAGAGCCATCAATTGTTGATAAAGAGCAAGAACCAAAATTCACTATGCCACTTGATTGCGATACAGTAAAAACTGAGATCGCCCCATCAACATCAATCATAGCCAGTGAAGAAAACATCAATGATGAAATCAATACAGATAAAGCAGAACAAAATATAGAATCAAACATACATAAAGATAATGAAGCATTCATCAAAACTGCGGAACAATTATTGCAAGAGCTTGAAAAAACAACGATGGATCAAAACGATTTATCGAATCAAGATACTCGTGATGAATCTAAAAAGAACATTGATTCTAATGATATTTTAGCTCGTATGGAAGTGATCTTAAAAAATATGAATGAGCGAAAAACCTCACCTGACACACAATCAGATAAATCTGAAGAGGTGAAAGCTTTGGAAGAAAACAAATATACCATTTCTGATGCACCGAGCAAACCTTTATTCACAGTAGGCTATGATTCCCATAAAACAGAACTGAACCAAGAGATTAAAATAAATCCATTTGAGCCTATCAGTGAAATCACACCACCAAAAACTGATTTTTCAACAATCATTGAGGTTGACAATGATCATGAAAAACCCAAAGAAGAAGTTGTTGAAAGACAACAACCCTATGATGTTGATATTGAGTCTTTGAAAAAAGTGAACCCTGTTATTGATGATATCTATCTTGATGAACAAGAGATAGAAGAAATACCTCAACATTCTACTGTTGAAGTAGAGCAGGTAAAAGAAGAAAAAGAGAAAAAAAATGACAATGAGAACGAGAAAGAAGAGGAAAGTTTAATTCACCCTCTATTAAGGCGTGACAATAAGCCTTTGCCAAAACCAACAACACCTTTACCATCGTTGAATTTACTGACAGCACCACCAACAACACGAATTGAAATCGATCATTCAGCGTTAAACGCAACGGCCAATCTTCTGGAAAAAAGTTTATCTGATTATCGAGTTAAAGCAAAAGTCGTTGACTATTTACCTGGACCTGTTATTACTCGCTTTGAAATTGAACTTGCACCAGGCATTAAAGCTGCACGCATTTCAACATTAGATCGTGATTTAGCCCGTTCATTATCCATGCCATCTGTACGTGTGGTAGAAGTGATTCCCGGCAAACCGTATGTAGGAATTGAATTACCAAATAAAAATCGCCAAACCGTCTATTTTAGAGATGTACTTGATAGCCCTCAATTTAGAAATGCACAATCACCGCTCACTGTTGTACTCGGTAAAGATATAGCAGGACAATCTGTAGTTGCAGATTTAGCCAAAATGCCTCATCTTCTTGTAGCAGGGACAACGGGATCAGGTAAATCGGTTGGTGTTAATGCGATGATCTTAAGCATTTTATATAAATCGAAACCTGAAGATGTAAGATTTATAATGATCGATCCAAAAATGCTTGAGTTATCCATTTATGAAGGCATTCCACACTTATTAACCCAAGTCGTTACGGATATGAAAGATGCCGCTAATGCACTGAATTGGTGTGTTAACGAAATGGAACGCCGTTATCGTCTTATGGCAGCTTTAGGCGTACGTAATATTGCAGGTTATAACGACAAAATTAAGCAAGCCGAAAATATGGGTAGACCGATTCCAGATCCCCTTTGGAAACCAACTGACAGTATGGATTTTGAAATGCCAACGCTGGAAAAACTGCCTTACATTGTCGTTATGGTCGATGAATTTGCTGATCTTATTATGGCTGTTGGCAAAAAAGTGGAAGAGTTAATCGCCAGACTAGCACAAAAAGCAAGAGCCGCAGGCATTCATCTTGTGTTAGCCACCCAGCGCCCATCGGTAGATGTGATCACTGGTTTAATCAAAGCGAACATTCCAACTCGTATTGCTTTTACGGTATCAAGTAAAATTGATTCGCGCACCATTCTAGATCAGATGGGTGCCGAATCGTTGCTCGGTATGGGCGATATGCTGTATTTAGCACCGAATAGTTCTATTCCAATTCGTGTTCACGGGGCGTTTGTCCGTGATGAAGAAGTACACGCAGTGGTACAAGATTGGAAAGCGCGCGGTACACCAAAATACATTGAAAACGTTACCGTCGCAACCGATGATGGTGAAAACGGAGGAGCGGATCTGTTTCAGGAAGAGCTTGATCCATTATTTGACCAAGTGGTAGCCTTTGTCGTTGAAACACGAAGAGCGTCTATATCTAGTGTACAACGAAAATTCCGTATTGGTTACAATAGAGCAGCCCGAATTGTGGAACAAATGGAAGTTGAAGGTATCATTAGTGCTCCTAGCCACAATGGAAATCGTGAAGTTCTTGCTGCATCACCACACAATAATTATTGATTTTGTAAATAAAACATCCGCCAACCCTTTGCTTGAATGAGTTGGCGATCTGAAAATATGGCATCACAAAAAAATGATTTTATATCATCGCCTATAGGTAACCATTGATAATGAGTGATTATTCACAGCAAATAGCACTATTAGAACATGAATTAAACAGTGATAACAATCAATCTGTACCCGCACAATTAGCGACAAAAGCATTAATAAAAGAGATCTGTTTATCGCCTAAACCTGGATTGGTTGATATGAATAACAACGGTGCACATCGTGATATGGACTTTCACACTTTTGTTCAAAGTATCAAAGCAATCTGCCCATGGTTTGAACATTTTTATCGTTATGGTCAAACATCTGCTTTGCAGAATAACCAACAATTTTTGGCAGGAATTAGACCGATTGGTATAGAGTGTGAGCAAGCAATGTACCAAGCGACGAATCAAGTCAACACACACAAAGGCGGTATTTTTGCTTTTGGGCTATTACTAGGTGCCATTGGCAAACTAGAACAACTAGGCTTAACAATCAATAAGCAAAATATTTGTCATGAAGTTTCAACCATTTGCCAAGGAATTGTTACCAACGAACTGAGACAAAATAACCAAACCACTTCAATAGGTGAAAAACTGTTTAAACTTCACAATCTGTCTGGAGCAAGAGGGGAAGCAGAATCAGGCTATGCAACGGTTCGTAACATCTCACTTCCTATCTATAAAACGATGAAAGATAGTGGTTACGATGAAGAAACCTGTTTACTGCAAGCAATGTTACATCTGCTTGCCTATAATCAAGATACTAATTTAGTGTCTAGAGGTGGCTTAGAAGGATTAACCTTTGCTCAACAAGAGGCGAAAAAACTCATTAAACTAGGTGGAATGACTCATGCCAATGTTTTTAAACTTTTAAATCAATTAGATGAAGAATTTATAAAACGCAACTTAAGTCCCGGTGGTACTGCTGATTTAATTGCTATTACTTGGTTTTTATCACAATATTAATTGAACAATGACAGCATTTTGGGCTAAATATCTGACTCTTTCTTAGCAGTACAAAAATATATTATGGACATTTAGAGATATTTATCAATACTTTGATTTTATTGTTCTATTTGAATAATAGAAACAATAAAACATGGTACCCAAAATCGCTACAGTCGCTAGACTGCAATAAGCCGCCGTCATTGAATATAACAGACTAACATAAACATAACCTACCATGATTGGAAAACCGTCAATCCTAAAGCAAATATTATATGTGCCAAAAAAAGTACAAGACCAAAGTAATAAACACGACTTTTTGCACTGCTTCCATGAATTATAATTTTAATGCTTACGATCCTAGAAGTTAAAAATATAACGAAATAAAATAGTTAGCTACAATTCAAATCAATCTTGTTTAACCTTTTAATCTGTGTTAGGTTGATGAAAGTTAACTCAATGGTAAAAAAGTATTATTAATAAAATTAATATGATCAACTATACATGATCATGATTGTTTCAATGTTAACAACAATTCTGGTCTGTTTGGTCTTTTTTCTACCAAAAATTAACCATTGTTAACATCAGGGAGAAAATAATGGATTATGAGAAAATTGCACAGCAAATATTACTGTTGGTTGGGAATAAGCAAAATATTATCAGTGTAAGCCATTGCTTGACTCGATTACGATTCCAATTAAACGATAATAATAAAGCGAATCATGAAAAATTATTACAAACGGAAGGCGTCATTTCAGTTGTAAAAAGTAATGGGCAATATCAGGTGGTAATGGGAAATAAAGTCAGTAAAATTTATGAGGCACTTTTACCACTTATAGGTGAAGAAATCTCAATAAAACAAGAACAACCCAAAGTATCAATTGGCATTAGAATACTCAATGCTTTTGCCGCCATTTTCACCCCAATTATTCCAGCAATAGCTGCATCGGGTATGCTAAAAGGTATCTTAGCAATTGCGGTTATTATTGCTAATTACTATTCAACGGACATTAAAACTTATAATACTTATATTATTTTACATGCAGCATCTGATGCTGTATTTTACTTTATGCCAATAATTCTAGGTTATACCGCAGCTAAAGTATTTAAAGCCCATCAATTCATCTCAATGATTATTGGCGCAACGCTATGTTATCCCACGATTGTGACGTTAATGACAAGTAAAAGTGAGGTCACCTTTTTTGCGATTGAACTGACTAAAGCCAACTATACATCCAGTGTCATTCCAATTATTATTACTGTTTTTATTTTAAGTTATGTACAAAAATTTTTAGAAAATATCATTCCTGAAGTCTTAAAAATAATCATGGTACCCACATTTTCACTACTCATCATGATCCCTACTACGTTACTTGTTTTCGGTCCAATTGGAATTTATATTGGTGAATTTATAAACTGGATCTATTACTACATCATGGGTTTTAGTCCTATCTTATTAGGTGCCTTTATTGGTGGCGTATGGTGTATTTTAGTGATATTTGGCGCTCACCGTGCGATTGTGCCAATTGGTATCAATGATGTAGCACAAACAGGAAGGCAAAATCTTCTTGCATTTGCAGGTGCGGCTAATTTTGCGCAAGCAGGTGCCGCTATTGGAGTATTTTTTAAAACTAAAAATAAAAATTTGAAAACAGTGGCTGCCTCAGCAACAGTTACTGCTCTGTTTGGCATTACTGAACCCGCTATTTATGGGGCGAACTTAAGATTAAAAAGACCGATGATCTGTGCCGTGATTTGTGGTGCAATCGCAGGTGGATTGATGGGTTGGGGAGGTGCTTATGGTAATGCTTTTGCTAACCAAGGGATATTAACAATACCTGTTTATGCACAAGCAGGTACAAAAGCTTTCTTATGTTATTTAATTGGTATTGGTTTTGCTTTTTTTGGTTCATGCATTATGACGATGATTGTTGGATTTAATGATATAGCAAATGAAGAAGCATCAAAGACAATTGAAACATCATCACAAACCCAATTAACATCGGATACCGCTATTGTGTCTCCTGTTGCTGGTGATGTGATTGCTTTAAATTGTGTTAAAGATGAAGCATTTGCCTCAGGAGCAATGGGAAAAGGAATCGCAGTTTATCCTAATATTGGTGAAATCATTGCACCAGAAGACTGCACTGTTACAGCGCTCTTCCCTACTTTACATGCTATGGGTCTAAAATTGGATAATGGTATTGAACTGCTAATTCATATTGGCATAGATACGGTTAACTTACAAGGTAAATACTTCCAGTCTTATGTCCACGCTGGTCAACATATTACTAAAGGAACCAAATTAGTTTCATTTGATATTGACAAAATAAAACCGGAATTTGATTTAACCACTTCAATTATTGTGGTTAATTCCGATCAATATAAAAATATAAAAGATTGTCAACAATCTCAAGTAAGTATTACAGACAATTTATTCGTTATTCAAGTTTAGAGGTTTAGATATGAAAGCTTTTGCAAAGGATTTCTGGTGGGGAGCATCTTCGTCAGCTTTTCAAATAGAAGGAGGATGGGATGAGGATGGAAAAGGAATGACCGTTGCTGATTATAATTCATTTCAACGCTCCGCCACACAAGCAGACAGTAAAGTTGCCAGTGATTTTTATCATCATGTCGAAAGTGATATTGCTTTATTTAAAGAATTAGGATTAAAAACCTATCGCTTTTCACTATCTTGGGCAAGAATTATTCCTGATGGCGAAGGTGAAATAAATCAAGCAGGAATTGATTTTTACAATCGAGTCATTAACGAATTACTTAAAAACAATATTGTACCTTTTATAACGCTTTATCACTTTGACTTACCTTTTGCCTTAGTTGATAAATACAATGGTTGGCAAGATCGTCGTTCAGTGAATGCATTTAGACGCTATGCTCAAGTGTGTTATAAAGCATTTGGCGATCGAGTCAAACACTGGCAGATTAATAATGAACAAAATCTGATGATTCGTGTAAATGAAAGAATGAATATGTATAACGTTGCACCACAAAATATTGAAAAAGTTCGTGCACAAATGGATTATCATATGTTTGTTGCACATGCAATGGCAACCAATGATTGTCATAAATTAATTTCTGACAGTAAAGTCGGTCCTGCGGTTTCATCCACGATGACTTATCCGGCAAGTAACAAACCCATGGATGTATGGGCTGCAAAAATGAACGATAATTTCAAAACTCATTATGCGCTTGAAATGTACTGTTTTGGTGATTATCCTGGCTATTATAAAAACTATCTAACCCGCTGTAGAATCTATCCTGATACTCATCCAGAAGATGCAGAAATATTAAAACAAGCAAAACCCGATTTTATTGCCGTAAATTATTATCGAACTTTAGTTGCCAGTTATTTACCTGAGGATGATGCGCATCCATTTGGCACGAAAGAAAAAGATATCGATTTTGACCTTTATGGTTATTTTAAAATCGAGAAAAACCCAAATTTAATCGCATCAACTTATGGTGCTCAAATTGACCCTATGGGACTACGTCTTGTACTAAATGAATATTATCGAAAATATCGTTTACCATTAATCATCACTGAGAATGGTTTAGGCACCCCAGATACGTTAACCGCTGACAATAAGATACATGATGATTATCGCATCGATTATTTAAAATCCCATATTTTAGCTTGTCATGATGCAATTGAGGATGGAGTTGAATTATTTGGATATTGTCCATGGTCAATAATTGATTTATTGAGTTCACATCAAGGTTTTAAAAAACGTTATGGCTTCGTTTATGTCGATCGGGATGACCATGATTTAAAAACGCTTAACCGAATTAAAAAAGATAGCTTTTATTGGTATCAGCAAGTGATCAAAGATAGTGGAATTAAAGAATAATGAAAAAAACATTTAGATGGGCTTTTAATAGCCCATCATAACTAATATTAAGTATTATCATTCATTTACTAAATAGGTCACTGTATGCGCTTCCATCGGTAATGGTGCTTATCGTATTATAAAACATTTGTGTTTTATTCATTTGGTAAGCTTATTTCATTATTTGCTATAATAATTATTTTGTTATAGACATACATTTACTTCTAATATTTGATACTCAATTGAAACTCTCCAACCGTTGGATTTATTCAATTTAGCATCAAATATTTAATGGCTAAAATAACGAATAAGCATATTTAAATCATCATAAACTATATAAAATCGGATCAACATATTAACTATGCACAAACCATTACTTTCCTAATCGTTTATAAAGTCTTTCAGGACGCCCTATTTTCCCGTGATTGAGTTCAACTACTAATAATTTAGTTTGGACACAATATTCTAAATATCGTCTGGCTGTAGTTTTACTAATATTTGCTTTTTCGACTATTTGATCTACCGTTTGTGGTTCGTCTATCTTCATAAATAGATCTTTAACTTTTTGTAAAGTAATCTCTTCAATCCCTTTAGAGTGACGATTGATATCAACAAAATCCTTAGTTTGCAAATTAAACAATTCATCAATACGCCTTTGATTGACATGTTTTTGTAAACTTTGACGGTATAAAAAAAGCTCAAAACGCTCAAGTGAATGTTTTAATCGTTGATAAGATACCGGTTTAATTAAATAATCAAAAGCACCAAAACGTATAGCTTTACTGCACGTATCCATATCACTTGCAGCAGTGATAAAAATAACATAACAGTCTAGTTGGTTATTAATAATATACTCAAATAATTCAATACCTTTACCATCGGGCAGATAATTATCTAGTAAAATTAATGTTGGTTTTAACTTTTCAACCATTATTTTAGCTTCATCTAAATTTGACGCAATCCCAACGACTTTTACTTTGGTATCCCTCTGAATAAATTCAGCGTTTAATTCTGCTAAAATAGGTTCATCTTCAACAATAAGAACTTTTATGGCCTCTTCTTTATATTCGTTAAGCTCACTCATGCATTTACCTCTTTTTTATTATTTAGGTATAAAAACTGAAAAAATTGTGCCATATGGTGTATTGTCTTCAAATGTAATATAACCATTAGCCTTTTTTATGTAGGTTGAAACAAGATGCAAACCGATACCATGCTCTTTAGCATCTTGAGAGGTTACGCCTGGTTCGAATATTGATTCTCGAATACTTGCATCTATACCACATCCTTGATCACTCACTTCTAATACAATTTCATCCGTTGCATCACTTAGATACAAATAAATCGTTTTATCACCCTGATTATTTTTCAAACACGCATTAAAAGCGTTATCAAGTAAATTACCTAGCACTGACATAAACTCGGTTTCAGTGATCAATACAGGTAATGCACTTAATTGACATGCAGGGTCAAAAATTAAATTCAAGCCAATTTCATGTGACTTTGAATATTTACCAATTAATAATCCACAAACCGCCGGTATTTTGAAATGTTCAGAAATAAAATCTAAACAGTTTTGATTATCCGCCGAATGTAAAGTAATAAAGGATTGCGCTTCTTCATAACGTTTCATATAAATGAGTCCCGATAAAGTCGCCATCCAATTAAGGTGTTCATGCCGTAAAGCCCGCAAATTATCAATATATTGAGTAACCTGAGTCAATTTCATACTTAATAAATTGATATCATCATAATTGCGAAAAGTGATCACCCAACCTTGAATTTGATCATCCACAATCACACGAATTCGATTAGCAATGACAATAATATTATTAAAGTAACAAATATAATCATGCACATCTTTTGTCTGATTTTCATTGCCGTAAAGAAAATCAGTTGATTTGATAACATTGCGTAAATCATGGTTAAGCAAATCTTGATCACTCGCAATGATGTCTAACATATTGCGAGCTGATTGATTAATATTGATAATTTTATAATTAAGATCAATGGCGATGATCCCTTCAAAAATAGATTCCATTATTGACTTTTGGCTTTTAACCAGTAAGGCAATCTCTTTAGGCTCTAAATTAAACATCTGTTTTTTAACTGCTTTTGAAAAAAAGAACGAAAAAACAAACAATGCAAAAAAGAGTAAGGAACAAAAAATGATGATGGGTATAAATTGGTTAATATGTAATACATATATATCATCAATCATATAACCAACAGATATAATCCCTATTATTTTACCTTGATCCATAATAGGAGCTTTACCTCGAAGTGCTAAACCTAACGAGCCTTCGCTAATAGTAACACTGCTCTTTCCTCTTAATACTTCCTTATTATCCCCACCAACCATTGGTGAATATAACTTATTATTTGAGGTATGATATAATCGATAAGCTTGTTCATCACCAATAACGATATAGCTGGCATCACTTTGTTCAAAAATATCATTAACTAAATTGGCTAACTCGACAGTATCTTTTTCTTTAACATATTTTATTAAACTTGGGATCACAGACAATTCTTTGGCTTGAATTTGTGCTTTTTCACCCAAACTTTTATATAATGTAGTCTTCGTTGCATTCCATATATAACTTTGTAAAAGTGCGAGCATTATTAAAGAAAAAAGCAAAAGGGACAGAAATAACTTTGTCGCAAAAGATAATTGTACTTTTTTTCGCATAATAACGCTCATATTAAAAATTTAGTATTGACTTTAAGTTTATCACAGCATTAAAAAACATATAGCCTTTAAAACCATAAAAACCACACTCAAAGTATGATTTAAATCACAAAATTAGGTTTAAAATTTTGCAACCATATGCGCCAATTTAGCAATTCAGATTTTTTGGAGAAAAATAAAATATGGCGGATCTTAATTCAATCGGGAAAACGCGGACTGAAAAAGAATCAGTATCGAGCTCTGATGAACAAAAACATGATAAATGTTCTCACAATGGGAATCAACAACTAACTGGATGGCCATACAATTGGTGGCGGCTTATGGACAATTATAAAATTGGTGTAATCCCGCTTCCATTATTTATAATTGCTGGTATTCTAATTTTTGCTGAAGTGTTAGTAACTGGTAAATTACCTAGCGAAATTGTTGTGATGGTGGTAACTTGTGCATTCTTTGGCTTCCTATGTGGTGAAATTGGTAAACGTTTACCAATCGTTGGGAAAATGGGAGCAGCAGCGATCTGTGCAACCTTCATTCCGTCGGCATTAGTATATTATGGTATTTTGCCAACTCCGGTTGTCGAAGCAACAACAAAATTCTACAAAGATACGCACATTTTGTATCTGTACATTTGTTGTATTATCGTTGGTAGTATTATGAATATGGATAAGAAAACGCTTATTCAAGGATTCTTAAAAATATTTGGACCAATGGTATGTGGTGAAATTGTTGGAATGTTAGTTGGTGTTGGTGTTGGTTATTTATTAGGTTTATCACCATTTGAAACATTCTTCTTCTTGGTATTACCTATTATGGCAGGTGGTGTTGGTGAAGGAGCTATTCCTCTTTCAATCGGATATGCATCAATATTAGGTATGGAACAAGGTGAGGCGCTTGGCCGTGTATTACCAATCGTTATGTTAGGTGGTTTAACGGGTATTATTTGTGGTGGTATTCTAAACCGTATTGGTAAAGCTTATCCACATTTAACTGGTAATGGACGATTATTACCGGCTTCAGAAGATGATGAATTAATGGGTGCTAAAAAATCAGCTAAAGCTGAACCTATTATCGATGTAACAACATTTGCTTCAGGTGTATTATTAGCAGCGATTCTTTATATGGTTGGTATGATTGGTCATAAAGTAACAGGTATTCCAGCTCCGGTAGGAATGTTATTTGCTGCAGTTTTTGTTAAGTTAGTATCAGGTGTTTCACCGAAAGTATTAAGTGGTTCACAAGTCGTTTACAAATTTTTCCAAACGTCTGTTACCTATCCAATTCTATTTGCGGTAGGTGTAGCAATCACTCCATGGGATAAAATCGTTGCTGCTTTCACTATTACAAATTTAATTGTTATTGTTTGTACTGTTGTTAGTTTAGTCACCACTGGTTTCTTTGTCGCTAAAAAATTAGGTATGTATCCGATAGATGCTGCTGTTATTTCATGTTGTCAAAGTGGTCAAGGCGGAACAGGTGACGTAGCAATCTTAACTGCCGCAGAACGTATGGAGTTAATGCCATTTGCTCAAATTGCAACCCGTATAGGTGGTGCAATAAATGTATCAGTGTCATTACTCATTCTCGGCAATTTCTTAGTTTAGATTAAAATTTTAAAGAGCAACCTTAGTTTATCTAAGGTTGTTCGTTTTTATTTATAGTTAAATTTAGCATAAAACAGCTTTTAAGGAGTTTTCATGAAGCTTGTCAGTTATCTTGTCTCTGATCGAGCAAGTTTTGGTCTTCTTACTCACAATGGTATTGTTGATTTAAAAGAAAAATTAGGTAATAAATATGCCGATTTAAAATCTCTACTTGCTGATCCAGAAGGACTCTCTGTCGCCAAAACTTATCTTGATGCACCAAGCGACATTGATGAACAAGACATTATTTATCTACCTGTTATCCCAAATCCAAACAAAATTTTATGTGTTGGTATGAATTATGCTGAAAAACGCGCGGAATTTAACGAAACTAGCTCAGCACCAACGTTATTCGTTCGTTTTCCTGATTCTCAAACAGGGCACAAAACTAATATTATCAAACCAGCTATCACTAACGAATTAGATTACGAAGGTGAATTAGCCATTATTATTGGTAAAGCAGGATTTCGTATTAAACCAGAAGAGGCATTATCACATGTAGCTGGCTACAGTTGCTATATGGATGGATCTATCCGTGATTGGCAATACACTTGGTTTACTGCCGGTAAAAACTGGCCAAGTACTGGTGCATTTGGTCCATGCATTACAACCAGTGATGAAATTCCTGATCCAAAAGTTTTATCTTTAACGACTTATCTAAATGGTCAGGAAATGCAGCACGATTCAATTAAAAATCTTGTGCACACCGTACCAGAACTTGTTTCTTACATCAGTACATTTACTCGTTTATCGCCTGGAGATGTCATCCTCACTGGTTCACCTGGTGGCGTAGGTAAAAAACGTAATCCTCCAGTATTTATGAAAGATGGTGATAAGATTGAAGTCGAAATTACAGGAATTGGTCGTTTAACCAATTACGTTGTAGCAGAAAGAGGGTAATTTTATGTATGATTTAGTTGATTATACCATCGTTGATATTTCTAAATCAGAACAAGACTATCAAGACATTAAGCAATTATTATCTCGATCGGATCTTGATTTAGATTCGCAAGTGACTCTTTTTATGGTTGCAAAAATTAACGATAAAATTATTGCTTGTGCAGGTATGGATCGCAATATTATCAAATGTGTTGCCATCGATCCTCAATATCGTGGTAATCAACTAAATCTGACTTTAATGGATCACACCATAAAATATGCCAATGAAAACGGCTATTTTCACCTTTTTTTATACACAAAGCCTGAAAATATAGATTTCTTTAAAGGATGCGGTTTTTACCCGATTGTTGAAATAACCGATTTAGTTGTCCTAATGGAGAACAATCCAGTCGGAATACAGCTATATTGTAAACAACTCAATGCACAGAAAAAAGAAGGGAAAAAAATTGGTAGCATTGTTATGAATGCTAATCCTTTTACTAAAGGTCATCAATACTTAGTACAATATGCGGCAAGTCAATGTGATTGGTTACATGTATTTGTTGTCAATGAAAATGCCTCGCAATTTTCCTTTGATACACGCTTAAAGTTAGTTAAAGATGGCACAAAGCAGATAAAGAATGTCACTGTGCATGCAAGCTCACCCTATATTATATCTAGAGCAACATTTCCTACTTATTTCCTAAAAGATAAGACAAAGATTGATCAAGCCTATATGGGTATCGATCTGCTAATTTTCCGAAATTATATTGCTCCAAGTCTCAATATCACTTATCGATTTGTCGGGACTGAACCTTTTGATGAGGTGACCAAAGCTTATAACGATGCGATGCGCTATTGGCTTGAAGATAATACGGTAAGTAATCTACCAGCTATCACAGTTGTAGAAGTTGAACGAATATCCGAAAACAATTGTGTTGTATCAGCTTCATTAGTAAGAAAGCTATTAGCAGCTGGGCAATATGAACAGGTAAAAACGTTGGTTCCCCCAACAACATGGGATTATCTTTCGGCTAATTTGGATAAATTTAAAATTTAACACGTTTTAAAAGGTAAAAAAATGAAAATACAAAAAGAAGCTATGGCTGGGACTCTCGAATCGAGCGATTTGTTAGTTAAAGTCATGCCAAATACGGGGATTGAAATTGTTATTAATAGTGATGTTAATAAGCAATTTGGCGATCAAATACGTGAAGTGGTCAATCAGACTTTAAATGATTTGAATGTAACTGATGGTTTAATTATTATTGATGATAAAGGTGCTTTAGATTGTGCGATTAGAGCAAGAATTCAATGTGCAGTATTACGCGGTGCAGAAGAAGAGAATTTAGATTGGAGTAAATTACTATGAAAAAATTACGTCGCAGCATGTTATTTCTTCCAGGCGCCAATGCCGCAATGTTATCAACATCGTTTGTATACAAACCTGATTCAATCATGTTTGACCTTGAGGATGCGGTTTCAATTAAAGAAAAAGACTCAGCACGTCTACTAGTAGCTCAAACATTAAAAATGCCTGTTTATAAAGAACACAATATTGAAACAGTGGTCAGAATTAACGCACTAAATACACCATTTGGACTTAAAGATTTAGAAGCCGTAGTTCGAGCAGGAGTAGATGTTGTTCGTTTACCAATGACAAACAGCGCAGAAGATATTCATGAGCTTGAAGCTCACGTTGAACGAATTGAAAAAGAATGTGGGCGTGAAGTCGGCAGTACTAAATTAATGGCAGCCATTGAATCGGCTCTAGGTGTTGTTAATGCAGTTTCGATTGCTAAATCATCGTCTCGTTTAATTGGTATCGCTTTAGCTGCATTTGACTATCTTGTCGATATGCAAACAGAAAGAGGCGATGGTACGGAATTGTTTTATGCTCGTTGCGCTGTTTTACATGCAGCTCGTGTAGCGGGTATCGATGCTTTTGATGTTGTCTATTCAAATGTTAATGACGACGAAGGTTTCTTAAAAGAAGTGAGCCTAATCAAAAAATTAGGATACAACGGTAAATCATTGATTAATCCAAGACAAATTGAGCTTTTACACAATGCTTATGCTCCTACTGCGAGTGAAGTAGAAAACGCTAAAAAAGTAGTTGAAGCAGCTGAAGAAGGTGAAAGAAAGGGGCTTGGAGTTGTTTCTTTGAATGGCAAAATGATTGATGCACCAATTATTACTCGTGCTCAAAAAATCATTGAACTAGCAAAATACTCCGGTGTACGTAAAGAAATTTGATAGGATTGAAATATGACAACTTCTATAAACCAAAAAATTGATGATTTATTAAAACAGCATCCTGATCTTAAAAATATCACACCATTTACTGATGCTAATGCAACAACACCATATTTAAAAGATGAGTCTAAATATACTCGTAAATTATGTGATTCTATTGAACAAGCAATTAAAAATTGTGAATTACGTGACGGTATGACCATATCTTTCCATCACGCTTTCCGTGAAGGTGATAAGGTTATCAATAAAGTTGTAGAGACAATTAGTCAATTAGGCATTAAAAATCTGACTTTAGCATCAAGTTCATTGTTAAGTTGTAATGCAGCATTAATTCCACATATTGAAGCTGGTGTGATTACTAAAATTTACACCTCTGGATTACGTGGAAAATTAGCTGATGCAATTTCACATGGTTTAATGGATAACCCTGTACATATCCATTCTCATGGTGGACGGGTAAAACTTATCCAAAGTGGTGAAATTAATATTGATATCGCATTTTTAGCCGTATCTACTGCTGATGAACAAGGTAATGCTAATGGTGTATCAGGTAAGTCACAATGTGGTGCACTTGGCTATGCAATGGTTGATGCACAGTTTGCCAAAAAAGTGGTTTTACTCACTGAAGATATCGTTGGTTATCCAAATAACCCTGCTAGTATTCGTCAAGATCAAGTTGACTATATTGTTAAAGTTGATGAAGTCGGTGACCCAACCAAAATCAGTGTTGGTGCAGCACGTATCACAACCAATCCTCGTGAACTTATGATTGCTCGTTACGCTGCTGATGTTATTGAACATTCTGGTTATTTTGAAGATGGCTTCTCAATTCAAACTGGTTCTGGCGCTTCTTCAACAGCCGCAACGCGTTTCCTTGAAAATCGTATGCGCGCTAAAAATATCACAGCCTCATTTGCTTTAGGTGGCATTACAGCAAGTATTGTTGATTTACATGAAAAAGGATTGGTTAAACGTTTATTAGATACCCAAAGCTTTGACGGTGCAGCAGGACAATCTTTAGGCCGAAATAAAGATCATATTGAAGTCTCAACCAATGTTTATGCTAACCCAGCTTCTAAAGGGGCAAGCGTTGATGAATTAGATATTGTGATTTTAAGTGCTTTAGAAATTGACCTTAATTTCAATGTAAATGTATTAACGGGTTCTGATGGCGTAATGCGCGGAGCATCTGGTGGTCACTGTGATACCGCTGCTGGAGCAAACTTAACAATTATTGTTGCGCCATTAATTCGCAGCCGTATCCCAACAGTAATTAAAAATGTAACCACGCTGGTAACTCCAGGTGAAAGCGTTGATGTACTAGTGACTGATCATGGTATTGCAGTGAACCCTAATCGTCCAGAAATTGCTGAACGTTTAAAAGCAGCTAATTTACCAGTGATGAGCATTGAAGAACTTTATCAACGAGCGGTTTCTTTAACAGGTGAACCAAAACCAATCGAATTTGAAGATAAAATTGTAGGTATCGTTCATTTCCGTGATGGTTCTGTTATTGATGTAGTTCGTCAAGTTAAAGATTAATGACTCAACGATCTTTTATAGCATGGCATAAATAATGTCATGCTATAATTCCTTTATTATGAATAAAATGTTAATTAAATTTGATGATGGCACCCCAATTAGTCTTGAGCAAATGTTATTAGCTAAAGAAAAAAGGGTAGAAAACCAACTAACCGCTATTTCACTTTATAAAAAACCTCTTATATCATTAACGTTAGTCATCCCAGGTCCAATAAAAAGTAGTAGTGGAGCGCATTATCTATTTCAAGAAGCGATCGCCGCGTTACATCAATTTTTTATTAAAAATAATATACCGTTAATTGAAGAGCAACACTATCATGAGTTAACGGGTTCAGAAGCAATTCTTGTGTTAGATTGCGCTATTGAAAAACTGAAACAATACTGCATTGATATCGAAAGCCAACATCCATTAGGTCGTTTGTGGGATATTGATGTGATCGATCCAATAACACAAAAAAGTGTATCTCGCTCGCAATTTGAGCTTGCGCCAAGACAATGTTTAGTTTGTGAGAATATCGCTAAAATATGTGGTCGAACAAAACGACACTCTTTCGATGAAATTTTTGCTGCCATTAAAGAAAAAATAGAAGACTTTCAAAAAAATAATAAAATTTAACATAATGATAAAGTTGAAGAAACAGAATTGTGTTGAGTTGAAATATCACATCATTGTGTAAATTAAACTTTATCATTTTTACTAAAATGTTAAATGGCTGCTAAAGCTTGTTCTAAATCCCCCAACAAATCATTGATATCCTCCAAACCAACAGAGACACGAAGGAGTTGATCGGAAATACCGGCTGTTGTACGTGCTTGAGCACTAATACCTGAATGAGTCATTGTTGCTGGATGACAGATTAAACTTTCAACGCCCCCTAAAGATTGAGCCAGCGTAATAATATTCAGTTCTTTTAAGAATTTAGGCATTACCTCAGGTTCTCCAGCTAATTCAAAACTTAGCAATGAACCAAAACCCTTTTGTTGTCTTTTGGCAATTTCATGACCAAGATTAGACGATAACGAAGGATGATAAACATGAGCGATTTTCGGATGGTTAACTAAAAACTCAACAAGTTTTTGTGCATTGGCTTGTTGTAAAATTACTCGAGCTGCAAGTGTTCTCAAGCCACGTAATAATAGATAACTATCAAATGATGAGGTAAGCGTACCAATATTATTTGCCCACCATAACACATCTGTAGCAAGTTGTTGGTCTTTAAATACTAAAATACCCGCTAAAAGATCGGAATGCCCATTCAGAAATTTAGTACATGAATGACTGACAATATCCGCTCCTAGCTCTAAAGGTTTTTGCAATATAGGGGTCATAAATGTGTTATCGACTAAAACCAGAGCACCAACTTCATGTGCTTGTTGTGATATTTCTTGAATATCAACAACACGAAGTAATGGATTACTTGGCGTCTCAATCAATACTAATTTTGGTCGTAACCTTAAAGCTTCTTTTAATGCAACAGGATCAGATTGATCAACAAATTTTGCTTTAAAATAACCACGTTGACTTAAACTATTAAATAGACGATAGCTGCCACCATAACAATCATGAGGAGCAACCACCAAGTCATCCGGTGTTAACAGCGCTACACTGACAAGATGAATGGCAGACATACCACAGTTAGTAAGAATCGCATCCGAACCACCTTCCAACTTAGCGACCGTTTCCTCAACAAATCGTCTACTAGGATTTGCTTTGCGTGCATAATCAAATTCTCTCGGTGTTGCAAACTCTTGATAACGGTAACACGTTGACGGTGTAATGACAGGAACCACGCTCCCATATTGATCATCGGTATTGATTCCACCTCGGACAGCAATAGTGCCTTGACTTAAATTTTTTGATTGGCTAGCCATAATAACATCCCTAGATAATACTATATTTATTTTAATAATTTACTTGTATAAGAATAACACAACTATTCAAGACGTCAACATGTCTAGACGTCTAACTATCTCGATGTATAGATTGCAGCAAAATAAAAAAAAAGTTAAAATTAACCCTATAAATTGTGATGTAATTTGGTGAAAAATATGATGGAATGGAATGGCCAATACATAAGTCCCTATGCTGAGCATGGAAAAAAAAGTGAGCAAGTAAAAAAAATTACTGTATCCATACCTTTAAAGGTATTAAAAATATTGACTGATGAACGTACGCGTCGACAAGTGAATAATTTACGCCATGCAACAAATAGTGAACTGTTATGCGAAGCATTTCTTCATGCTTACACTGGTCAACCGCTACCTTGCGATGAAGACTTACAGAAAGATCGTGAAGATGGCATCCCTAGCCAAGCTAAGGAAATGATGCGTAATTTAGGTATCGATCCCGATTTAATTGATGAATAACTGTCATTTATATTTTTATTGAAGAATAATATCATCAATTAAGATAAAAAAATAAAAAAGGCGCATAATGCGCCTTTTTTAATAATTACTCTGTAATTTACGGAAAATTATTTTTTACCGCCAACCATAGCAAAACGTTGTTTAAATTTATCTACACGTCCGCCAGTTGCAACATCACGTTGTTTACCTGTATAGAACGGGTGACATTCACCACATACGTCAAGATGAATATCATGACCAATTGTTGAATGAGTATTAATAACATTACCGCAAGAACAAGTTGCTTTAATTGCTTTATATTCTGGGTGGATACCTTCTTTCATAATAAACCTCTAAAGTTTGTTCGTATCGCTATATAAATGGCCATAAAAGCAAAATCTATACACCATACGAGTGTTAAAAAACATGATAAGGTCGCGAATTATACGCCTTAAACGGTAAATAATCAAGTTATAAAAAAGATCAATCAAACTGGTAACTGCCCTATTACCACCTGCAATTCAATCTTTTCTCCATTTCGTAATACGATAATGGGGATGGTTCGTCCCGGTTTCAACTCTGCAATCTGATCCATCGTTTCAACAATTGATTTAACCGGTTTACCATCAACCATAATCAAAATATCATTAGGCTGTACACCTGCTTGTAAGGAAGGACCTTCAGCATTGGTCACTAAAATACCTAACACAACTGGTATATCACTTGGATTTTGTGTTGGCGCAAACTCTAACCCATCAATACCAATATAACCACGAATAACTTTACCATACTGAATTAATTTCTTCATAATTTTAACGGCCAAAGATGTTGGAATAGCAAATCCAATGCCTTCTGGAATTTCATTTCCCATATTTTTTGCAAACGTCAGAGTATTAATCCCCATTAATTCGCCTTTTGTATTAACCAAAGCACCACCTGAATTACCATGATTAATTGAAGCATCTGTTTGAATAAAATTCTGTCTTCTATATGGGCTTAATCCATCTCGACCTGTTGCACTAATGATCCCTTGAGTGATAGTTTGCCCAATATTATAAGGATTACCAATTGCTAAAACGACATCGCCAATTTTGGGTTCGCGTTGGGAATTGATGTGAATCGTTGGAATATTAGTCGCTTCAATTTTTAAAACGGCAATATCAACCAATTTGTCAGAACCAACAGTCAAAGCTTCAAATATTCGACCATCTTGTAAAGCAACAATAATTTGTTCTGCTCCGTCTACCACATGATAATTAGTAATAATATAACCATGTTTGCTCATTATAACCCCTGAACCTAATGGCGTGATTGCGCTATCTTGTGATCGATTTGGCACGGAGCTAATTGAACGACTATAGATATTCACTACTGCTGGAGCAGCAGTTTTAACCGCATATGAATAACTCATAGGGTCATTATTAAAAATGAAGTTTGGAAAATTTGATTGAGTTCCATTACGTAGCGATGGAAAAATAATCAACAATACGATAGCTAAAACAGAACCAATCAATATTGGCCATAGGATTTTTTTAAGCATTAGAATGATTACTAGAGTAGCAGTAGAATAGATATGATTTTAACATATCTAATTAACAGTTAATATTTATGTTTTTCGCCGATAGAAACTATCGGCGAAATCACATAAAACAATGCATTATCGTAAAATAAGATAGAGTTGGCTATCACCACGTACAATATTTAACGCAATTGCTGATGGTTTACTATCGATAATTTTACGTAAATCAGCAATATTGGTAATCCTTTGTTTATTTACACCCGTGATAAGATCACCTTTTTGTAAACTTAATCGAGATGCTGGCGAATTTTTAGCAATACCTTCAATTAAAACGCCTTTTTGTCCTTTGACATTGCCATTACTTAATGTTGCGCCGTCAAGAGCTGGGTGTAATGATTTTGCTTCGGTAGCAGACTCATCACTATTTTTTAATTTGACATTGACTGTCATTGTTTTACCATCACGAATGATACCTAACTGTACAGTTCTGCCCGCACCAGTAGTAGCAATTTTAGCTCGCAATTCTGCAAAACTATCGACTGGCTTACCATCCATTGAAACAATCACATCACCAGATTTAATACCAGCTGCTTTAGCGGCAGAGTCGTCAAGCACCTCACTCACAAAAGCACCTTTTTGCACATCTAAATCAAATGCTTTGGCAATATCAGAGGTTAACTCATTACCTTTAATACCAAGTACACCACGTTTAACTTCTCCATATTCAATCAGTTGAGAAGTTAAATTTTTCACCATATTACTCGGTATAGCAAAACCGATACCGACGTTACCACCACTAGGTGCAATAATAGCCGTATTAATCCCCACTAATTCACCATTTAAATTAACTAAAGCACCACCTGAATTACCTCGATTGATTGAAGCATCCGTTTGAATAAAATTCTCAAAGCCATTCATATTAAGTCCACTACGAGCTAGCGCAGAAATAATACCAGATGTAACAGTTTGTCCAATTCCAAATGGATTACCAATAGCAACAACATAATCACCAACACGTAATTTGTCCGAATCAGCTAAAGTAATGGCCGTTAATTTCTTAGCCTCTTCAACTTTAAGCAATGCAATATCACTTTGAGGATCTTTACCTATTAATTTAGCAGCATATTCATGCCCATCATTTAAACAAACAGTGATTTTATCTGCATTTTCGATAACATGATTATTGGTAACAATATACCCTTTTTCACTGTCAATAATAACGCCTGAGCCTTGCCCTGAAAACGCTCTTGATTGACTATCAGGATACCCAAAAAATCGCTTAAATTCTTCAGGAATATTGGTTTGCATTTGAGCAGTTCCTTCAACCTTAATGCTAACCACCGAAGGCAATACTGTCTCTAACATTGATGCTAAGCTAGGTTGTTGCTGACTATTTTCACTAGTTGGAAATGAAGGAAAAACAGCAAAGGCATTAGGTAAGGTAGATAATGAAAGACTTAAGCCTAACACAATTAAACTAAGTAATTTTTTGGGTTTTAGTAAAGAATTATTAATCATAAAACTCTCTCATCCTTAAAAAATTTAATATTTACCACAACATTTCACCAGATAATTCTAGTGCAAAAAACTAAGATTTATTAGGATTTATTTTCGTCAGTTTTGAATAAACCGGAAGGGTCATCAGAATAATCTTTTGGTTGTTTTTTTAGAGTGAATGTTTTTTTTATACTCGTATCATTGCTCGAATCTAGAGCCATAACTGGCATATCATTTTCTGAAGTAAATTTTCCTGAATTTTCAGCCATATGTTGATAAAGACGACGAAAATCATTAGCCATGTTATCTAAAATTTCAGCGCTATGTGAAAAATATTTACTAATTGTCTGTTTTTGGATTTTTAACTGCTCTTGAGTTTCCTCAAGTTGGCGTTTTACTTGTGCAAATTTACGCCCTTTTGCACTAAACACATTCGTCAAAATAATACCTAAAACAAAACCAATTACTAAGCCAATAACAAGATAAATCATCATCTGTTTATCCATATTTCACTCCTTGTATCTTTCGTTGTATAACTTTTTACACTATTGTTCAATAGTTTTACTTATTTTGCATGGTTAGCAAGTTTAATCAATTGTTTTTTCAGTTTATCTGGAGCACTTTCTGCCAAAGCAGACAAATAAGTAGCACTTTGAGGACTTAAAGCTCGCGCAATTGTAACACTTTTTGATGAATCATTGATCATTTTTGAATGTTGACTGGAAAGGTCTGGATTAATTTTATATTGAATTGAAGATAGGGATGGTAATATCTGTTTTCTAATTTCAGATAACAAATTACTTTGCTCGTATCTTAATCTGGTTAACCAACTGGCTGAGCTTACTTCAAGGACAAGAATACCTTGACGATAATTAGCAATTCTATATTGCTGCCTTAGCAATGTTGGTAATAACTCGTTAATCACATCAGCCAATTTATTTAATGCAAATGTTTTCTCTTTTATCTGGGATAAACAAGTTTGTTGAGACAAAATTGAGGTTAACATCTGTGGCTCATTATAACGCATATTTGATACTTACCTTTATTTCCGAATAAAATAATAGTCAACTAATTACACATGATGCAAAATAAGTAGTATTAATTTACCTTATTTAAATCAAAAAGTCTTACTTAAAAAAAACATTTACAGTTTATTATTTTTTTATTGAAAAACAATAGTATCTCACAACTCTATTTTGTCAAAATTTAAATAATAGAATAATCAACTACTGAATTATTCTATTGAATATAAAGGTCGTTTTTTTGATTGTTTTTCGAGATAAAGTTATTATCATCCAGTTTGGAAAAAAAGCCAGCTCTATTAAGAATAATTGGCACTTTGCTTTTACTGGAATGTGCTTTAACTTATAAATGAAAGCCAGTGTGTTGATTGTTAAAAGTGAATTGAGAATCAAAACAAAACTGTTCACATCTTTATTAGCATGGAAGCAATACTTAGTATAAGTTTTACCACTCTTTATTTTTTACACAGTATTATTATTGCGGATAATTTCGAGCTTCCATGATTATCAATTATTTAAAAACATTTTGCTTATACAAATTGAAAGTTTCAGGACGAGTTAATCTAATCTAAAATATTCATCATTCGAAAACATTATGCATCTTAGATTATCACTCTAAAAATTGTTAATAACCGATATGCATCATAATCTGTCGGTACTAAGAATGAGATTGCAACAACGTTACTTTATCTTTCGTTAGTACCAAAAATATTAAAACTCATTATTATTACATTGAAAGCAATCTAAAAATAATCAATCGAATAGGTTGGTGTCTCTTTTGCTTTCATCTTTATTGGTAACAAAAATTATTGTTCAAAAATTTTTTCGTAAGAGTGATACAACTTCAACTCACTAAATCACAGAGAGTTTGTTTTGCACCTTTTTGCATTAAAGAAAGATAATGATGCGTTATTTGTTCTTTAAATAATGAATTATTCGATAAATCTTCACCAAACACCGCATTCAAACTCAATAAAGCATTTACCCTTTCTAAACCATCTTGACTTGAGTTAACAAGCGATTTTAATTCTTTTTGCATTGGATCGCGTACATCAATATCATTCTTATTATCATCCATACCGCTTACATAACGCATCCAACCCGCTACACCTAAAGCAAGCAATGAAAAATCGGAGTTGTTTTTAAGGTGCCAACGCACAGAATCAAGCATTCGTTGTGGTAATTTTTGCGTACCATCCATGGCAATCTGCCAAGTTTTATGTTTAAGGGAAGGGTTACTGAATCGTTCAATAAGTTGATTAGCATATTGTGATAGATTGACGTGTGAAGGTACATGAAGTGTGGGGGCTTGTTGTTGCATCATCAGTGCAAGTGTTATTTTTTTATAATTGGCGTCATTCATACAATCATTAATATGTTTGTACCCTGCTAGATAACCTAAATAAGCCAAAAAAGAGTGACTGCCATTTAGCATACGTAATTTCATCTCTTCATAAGGTACCACATCATTGACAAATTCGGCACCAACTTCATCCCAATTAGGGCGACTGGTAACAAAATTATCTTCAATAACCCATTGAATGAAAGGTTCACAAGCAATACCACATGGATCAAACATGCCACCTAATACATTTTGAATATCAGTTAATGTCTCCGGTGTTGCCGCAGGTACAATACGGTCAACCATGGTACATGGAAAAGTGGCATTCGTCTCAATCCACTCTGCTAATTTTACATCTCGTGCTTTTGCCAAACCTAATATCGCTTTTTTTAATACTGCCCCATTTTCTGGAATATTATCGCAGGATAACACCGTAAATGATTTGAGTCCTCTTTGCATTCTTCTATAAAGAGCTTCGACAATAACACCTGGAGCAGATCTCGGTTTGGATGGATTAGCTAAATCAAATTTAATTAATGGATTCTCTAAATCTAAATCACCACCACCTGGTAGCATGCAATACCCTTTCTCAGTTATGGTTAAAGACACAATCTCTACCACACTATCGGCCATTTTTTCTAAAATTGCATCAATGCCGTCAGTAGATGCCAAAAACGACTCTTTTACACTACCAACAATAAACGCTTGGGTTGTCGTAGTTCCTTTTTCTAATACGGTGTACAAATGATCTTGCTGACGAATATCTTCAATTAATTCCTCACCACCCAAAATATTAACTTCACAAATTCCCCAGTCACTTACGCCCTTATTCAGTAAGCGATCGGTAAACAATGCTTGATGCGCTCGATGAAACGCACCAAATCCTAAGTGGACTATGCGTGAAATCATTTTTTTTCTGTCATATGAAGGCTTATGTTCGATTGATTCTGGGATTTTGGATAAATTTAACATTTTATTCACCGTAATTAACAATTTAAATACTTTATTGGTTGGACATATTTTCACTTGTAGATAAAATTTTCATCTTTAATTTTCAAATATGTGATCATAATCACATATTTTGGTTTATTTAATAGGCACCTTTTCGAAACTATTTATAATACGAATGCATATTGGCATACCAATTATAAAAATAAACGTATTTTAAATCATCAGTGGCTTATAGTACTTATGACAAATCGCTTATAATTGACGTTATTTAACCGAAATTAGAATGAGGATTAAAATAATGCCAACAATTAATCGGCTCTATCAACAAATTGGTAATGAGCTGAAATCATTATTAAAAAGTGGTATTTATAAAATTGGTGAACGATTACCACCTGAGCGCGATATTGCTGATGCATTTAATGTAAGCCGAACAGTAGTGCGTGAAGCGCTAATTATGCTAGAACTTGAAAATCTGGTTACAGTAAAAAAAGGTTCTGGTGTATATGTAATTGGTTTACCAAGTGAAATTTTATCTGAACAAGATAAAAACATAGAAGAAGAGGATTTTGGACCATTTGAACTATTACAAGCAAGACAACTTATTGAAAGTAACATTGCCGCTTTTGCCGCTTCACAAATATTGAAATCCGATATCATCGAGTTAAGAGCAATTTTAAAGCAAGAACGCCAAATTTTAGAACAAGGTATTCTTGATGATTATAGTGCTGATGAGATGTTTCATATTGCCATTGCCAAAGCAACAAAAAACTCAATACTTGAAAGTTTATTAAATGATTTATGGCAAAAACGTTCGGCCAGCAAAATGTGGAATCAATTACACAGTCGCATTACCGATCATAGTTACCGAAAAAAATGGCTTTACGATCATGAAAGAATTCTGCAAGCATTACAGGTAAAAGATGCAATAGGTGCACGCCATGCTATGTGGCAACATTTAGAAAATGTTAAACAAACATTAATGACAGTTTCTGATAGTGAAGATCCAAATTTTGATGGTTATTTATTTGATTCTATTCCGGTTAGCATTGTTAACCCATAGACAATAAAAAATCAGCATTGTTTATAGATCTTCTCGTATAGAAAATTAAACAAATAAAAATCATTGAGGAGATTTATATGGAACAAACAATGCGTTGGTTTGGACCAAATGATCCAGTATCACTAGATGATATCAAACAAGCAGGAGCAACTGGAATTGTGACAGCTTTGCACCATATTCCAAATGGTGAAATATGGACAGTTGAAGAAATACAAAAACGAAAAAAAATTATTGAAGAAAAAGGATTGACGTGGTCTGTTGTTGAAAGTATTCCTGTTCATGAAGAGATCAAAACGCATTCAGGAAATGTTAAACAACATATCGAAAATTACCAACAATCAATTCGTAATCTAGCCGCTTGTGGCATTGATACTGTTTGTTACAATTTTATGCCTGTGTTAGATTGGACTCGTACTGATCTTGCTTATGAGCTACCAGACGGTTCCAAAGCTTTACGTTTTGATCAAACTGCATTTGCAGCATTTGATATTCATATTTTACAAAGACCCAATGCCAAAGAAGATTACTCAAAAGAAGACATCGACTCAGCAAAAATTTATTTTGAGATAATGACTCAAGCAGATAAAGACAAACTTATAGCTAATATCATTGCTGGTTTACCTGGTGCGGAAGAAGGCTACTCTCTTGAGCAATTTAAAGCACATTTGGCGACTTATGATGGTATTGATAAAGCCAAATTGCGCGAAAATTATGCCTACTTTTTGAAAGCAATTGTTCCTGTCGCTGAAGAAGTTGGTGTGGTATTAACTGTGCACCCTGATGATCCTCCTCGACCAATTTTAGGTTTACCGCGTATTGTGTCAACAATCGAAGACATGCAATGGATCAAAGATACCGTTGACAGTATTCACAATGGATTTTGCTTTTGTACAGGTTCATACGGCGTTCGCAATGATAATGATTTGGCGACCATGGCTGAAAAGTTTGCTGACCGAGTTCATTTTATTCACTTACGCGCAACCGTTCGCGAACAAAATCCACTCTCTTTTCACGAAGGTGACCATTTAGGTGGTGATGTGGATATGTATGCGGTAATCAAAGCGCTCGTTACCGAAGAACAGCGCCGTAAAAAAGTAGGAATTCAACGCGCTATACCTGTTCGCCCTGATCATGGGCATCAAATGTTGGATGATCTTAAAAAGCACACCAATCCTGGTTATTCGGGAATAGGTCGTTTACGTGGTTTAGCGGAAATTCGTGGTGTTGAATATGCCATTAAACGGGCATTTTTTGGATAACTTTAATTTTTTCTGTATTAATAAATGCCCATTTTAATGGGTATTTTTTTGCATAATCATAAATAAAGTGTCGTAGATAGGTATTGCATCTAAATAAACATCATTAACTTTCTCCTATTATTGCGTACAATAGAATCATTAATTCACGTCAGGCTCCTACAGTATTTAATAGCGCACCAATAATAATTTTTGGTAGCAATCTAATTTTCTAAATTCATTAGATTCGATAAACAATATTGATAAGTAATGTTTATAAAATTCTTAAGGATATTTTACTTTGTCTATTTTTATAATATTGATGAAAAATTAGTATAACTAATTTACTAGAAATGGCCATCCAAAACAGTTAAATTGATGGTGTAAAAGGAAAATAATGATAAAAAAACGCTAAGTAACATTCTACATATTTGTATCATTAAAGATGATTTGAAAAAATCGTTAACCTAGGTTTCTAGTTATAAAATGCCAAGAAAATATTACTTTTTTGACTTTTCCTACTGTTCCGCGTTATATTAATAGTGATATTGTCTACATCCATATCGTTAAGCAGTCTTTTCAAAAGCAGTTTAAACATAAGAGGTGTAATATGGGTATCTTAAATAGTATTTTTTCTAAAATATTTCCAAGTGCGCAAGCAGCAGTAGGTAATGTTACTGATGCTGTCAAAAATCAAGTTAATAATATGACAGGTAATAACAAAGATACAACATCTACCGGTCAAGATCAAAACCAACAAAATCAGCAGAATCAACAAAACTCAGGAAACCAAACACCAGCATCAAATGTTGATGTTATGGCAATTCTTGAAAACTTAGCTAAAAAATTTCCTGAAAAACTAAACTGGAAGACATCAATTGTCGATCTTTTAAAACTTTTAGGTTTAGATAACAGTTTGGATGCTCGTAAAAAACTAGCTAAAGAGCTTGATTATACAGGTAGTATGGATGACACAGCTGCCATGAATACATGGCTAATAAAAGCAGTAATGAAAAAAATTGCGGAAAAAGGGGGAAATGTATCTCACCTTTTCTCTTAAAACAAAGAGTTAAAGCATGTTAAATCCACCTTTTATTATAGGTGGATTTTTAATAAAAACGCTATATTAGCGGTCTTGATACTCATCAACCCTATTCACTAGGCTTTAAAAGCATGCAATCGATTCATCGCGGTTTCAATACCATCAGACAACAAAATATCTGTACAACGTACCGATTCATCAATCGCTTTATCAATTAACTCTTGTTCTGCTTTTGAAGGCTTATTTAAAACAAAACCCACAACTTTATTTTTATCGCCGGGATGACCAATACCGATTCTTAAGCGATAAAAATTAGGATTATTACCTAATTTGTTGGCAATATCTTTCAAGCCATTATGCCCGCCATGGCTGCCGCCAAACTTGAATTTAGCAATACCTGGATTGAGATCGAGCTCATCATGCGCAACAAGAATCTCTTCAGGCTTAATCTGATAAAATGTTGCCATAGCTTGTACTGCTTTACCACTTAAATTCATAAAAGTTGTCGGTACCAATAAACGCACATCATGACCAGAAATAGTTATTCTTGAACTGTAACCAAAAAATTTTGGATCATTTTTTAAAGATTGATGATATCGATCCGCCAATTGTTCAACAAACCATGCTCCCGCATTATGGCGAGTTGCCGCATATTCGTTGCCAGGATTGGCTAGCCCTACAATAAGTTTAATAGTTGTCATGATAATTTGATAATAAATGTTGCTAGAAAATATAAGTTGCTATAAGTAAAAAAGCCCCAAAAATGGGGCTGGTAATCATAATACTAAAACAGATTAGTAATGAAACATTGCTGAAATTGATTCTTCGTTACTAATACGACGAATGGCTTCAGCAAGCATACCTGATAAAGTTAATTGGCGCACATTTTTCAATGCTTTAACTTCAGCGGTTAATGGAATTGTGTCACAAACCACAATTTCATCAATAGCACAATTTTTAATATTACTGACTGCTTTTCCTGAAAAAATTGGATGAGTTGCATAGGCAAATACTCTTTTAGCGCCACGAGCCTTTAAGGCATCAGCAGCTTTACAAAGTGTTCCTGCAGTATCAATCATATCATCCACTAAAATACAATCACGATCAGCAACATCACCAATAATATTCATTACTTCAGCTTCATTGGCACGCTGACGACGTTTATCGATAATCGCCATATCAGTATCATTAAGAAGTTTGGCAATTGCACGCGCTCGCACCACACCACCAATATCAGGAGATACCACAATTGGGCGTTCAAAATCACGTTGCAACATATCTTCTAAAATAACTGGGCTACCAAATACATTATCAACAGGCACATCAAAGAAACCTTGAATCTGTTCAGCATGAAGATCAACTGTCAATACTCTATCAACACCAACAGTTGATAAAAAGTCAGCAACCACTTTAGCCGTAATAGGCACACGTGCAGAACGAACTCGACGATCTTGCCTTGCATAACCAAAATAAGGAATAACCGCAGTAATACGACCAGCTGATGCACGACGCATAGCATCAATCATTACCAATAATTCCATTAAGTTATCATTGGTTGGCGCGCAAGTTGATTGTATAATAAAAACATCTTCACCACGGACATTTTCATTAATTTGGACATTTACCTCACCATCACTAAAACGGCTAACTACAATGTCACCAAGAGAAGTATAAAGACGATTAGCTATACGTTTTGCTAGCTCGGGTGTGGCATTACCAGCAAAAAGCTTCATATCAGGCACGAGAAATCCTCAAGCATGTTATAATGATTACTTTATTTGTAATCGGTTAAATCGGAGCCATAATTATATAATTATTTATCTATCATGCTCAACCACAATATAAAAAATTATCAAAAATATTTGATATATATATCAAAATTATTAATTAAAAAAATTTGACCTTAAGATACTTTGGCTCATACCCCAAAATCGAGTAAAATAACGTACAAATCCATTAATTAGTTTTACTAAATTCCACAATCCAAGTAGATAACGTGATGAACGAACAATTAAATAGCAATAACCAAGAAATCAAACCCAAAAGAACGATCCGAAGTTTTGTACTACGACAAGGTCGTTTAACTAAAGGTCAAGAACAAGCATTAAATAATTTATGGCCAATATTTGGCATTGAATACCACTCAAACTCACCAATATGCTTTGATAAAAATAAATCTGTCGTTTTAGAAATTGGATTTGGCATGGGGGCATCATTAGTTAAAATGGCCCAAAATGCACAAGATAAAAACTTTCTAGGTATTGAAGTACACAAACCAGGTGTTGGTGCTTGTTTAATGGCTATTGAAGAAAACCAATTATCGAATTTAAAAGTAATGTGTCATGATGCCGTAGAAGTGCTAGAAAACATGATTCCTGATCATTCATTAGACAAAGTGCAGATCTTCTTTCCCGATCCATGGCATAAAGCAAGACACAACAAACGTCGCATTATTCAACCACAATTTGTACAATTAATTCGGCAAAAATTAAAAATCGGTGGTGTTTTACATTTGGCTACCGACTGGCAAAATTATGCCGAACATATGTTAGAGGTTTTAACTGAAGCTGAAGGTTTTGAAAATTTATCAGCTACAGGTGACTATATTCCACGACCGGATGATCGACCTATCACCAAATTTGAAAAACGTGGTCAAAATTTAGGTCATGGCGTTTGGGATTTACAGTTCATGAAAAAATAGCAATAAAACAAGGAGTCATTATGCAAAATAGAACAATTGATTTAATTTGTCACCGTCGTTCAATTCGGTCTTACCAATCAACGCCATTATCTAACGAACAAATTGAATCACTTGTGCAAGCTGCACAATCGGCTCCAAGTTCTAATTTTCTACAATGCACCACAATAATCAGAATTACTGACAACAAAAATCGCTCAAAACTAGCACATTATGCTGGAGATCAAAACTATATAAATCAAACCTCTGAATTTTGGGTGTTTTGTGCCGATTTTAATCGCCATTTTCAAATCGATCCAACCATTCCCCTTGAAAAAGCCGAACAGCTTTTAGTTGGTTGCATTGATACCGCTCTTATGGCACAAAATACTGTTATTGCGGCTGAATCATTAGGTTTAGGCACGGTTTATATTGGTGGGTTACGCAACAATATCGATAAAGTAACACAATTACTTGCCTTACCCAAATATGTTCTACCGCTTTTTGGACTTTGCATTGGTTACCCTGACCAAAATCCAGATCTTAAACCAAGATTACCAAAAGAATTAGTTTTTTTTGAAAATCACTACCAACCAATTAATCATCAATTATTAGCACAATACGATACTCAGATGCGCCAATACTATGGACATCGACAAACCAATCAAAAAACAAGTGGTTGGAGTGATAAAATTGCAGAAACCCTTATTAAAGGGCAACGAGACTTCATTTTAAATTATTTGCATAAACAAGGATGGGTAACTCAATGAACAACAATCAATACCAATTAGACAAAGTCATTATATTAAGTCGTCACGGTATCCGTACTCCGTTAGAAAACACAATAGCATTTTTAGAACAATCCAGCCCGTTAAAATGGCCTAGCTGGGATCATGCTTATGGTTATTTAACAACGCGAGGAGGCGTATTAGAAGCTTTCTTTGGACATTATCTATCACAATGGCTTGAACAAAAAAACATTAATATTGAACCTCAAAATCCTGATATCTACGTTTATGCAAACAGCCTTCAAAGAACAGTGGCAACAGCTCAATTCTTAGTTAATGGCGCTTTTGCGGGTTATGACATTCCTATCCATCACAAATACACCATTGAAAAAATGGATCCGATTTTTGATCCAAGTGTACAAGATGACTCTACAGAATTAAAACAAGCTGTATTGAGGGATATTGAAGAGGCCGACAAAACCGCATCTATCTTCAAAAATTTAGCGCCCGCTTATCAAATGGTCTCAGATATATTGGACTATCCACATTCACAATTATATGCACGCTATCGATGTGATTTTGCCGATATCCCCTATGAACTCTATTTTAAAAAAAATGAAGAACCTGAGTTACATGGACCACTAGCCATCGGAATTTGTGCCGTTGATGCATTTTTATTACAATATTATTCTGCATTTCCAAAAGATCAGATCGCATGGGGCAAAATAACCCGCCTAGAACAATGGCAACAAATCCTGCAAATTCGTAACCACTATATTGATTTAGTCTTCCATTGCAAGACCATTGCTCAACACATTAGTAAATTATTAATCAATAAGATCGATGATTTACTGCATCACCAATCTCACAAAGTTAATCTACTCGTTGGGCATGATAGTACTATTGCAGCCTTGCTCGGCGCTTTGGATTTTGCACCATACCAGCTTCCAAACCAATGTGAAAATACACCAATCGGCGGGATGGTTATCTTCCAACGCTATCGCCACATTTCTTCAGGTGATTACTTTTTTAGAGCCGAATACGTTTATCAAAGTTTTGAACAACTTTATACTGGGCAGCCAATTGATATTCATAATCCACCACAACATTATCAATTAAAGTTGGAAAATGCTTATATCAACAGTGATGGTTATTATAATTGGGCAGATTTTGCAAAACGTTTAAAGGATAATTAATAGTCATTTAAATTTTTCAATAAGACATCGATTCCACCGACACACATCGGTGGAACACATAATCTTTAACGCAATTATCACAAGAATAATTAACGACTGTTTTCAGATGCTCTATGAGTAATTTACGTAAAAATATTAATCCTATTAAGCTGATAAAATAGATTACTCACTCAGATCCGATCCCATAACATATTGATGCAAAAATCTGCACAACATATCTTCAGAAAACTACTTATTTTTAAAGGGAGATAATATAAAAACAAACTTAATATACGTTTTCACACCGATTCGATACATTTTCAAAAAAAGCTTACTGACCATTTGGATGAAAACCGTTATCTATGACCTAAATCTCATCTTTCAATATCATACTAAAAGATTAAGTACATTCACTGTACACCCATTTTATTTCTATTTTTAAGTGTCATTATTTATATTCATCTAAAGAAGTTAACAAATCAAGCGAATAAGTCATTATTCATAAAATATCGTTATACCCAATAATTGTAATCGATTTCATAAATCACTTTTTTATAATAAATACCAAAATGAAAAAAAATTAAAAATTCATTTTATGTAAGTAAGCATTGCTGTAACCCTTACTCTATTGGCTACTATTGGCTATTATCACCTCAATAAATTAGAAAATAATTATAAAATATATACTGAAACGTCTGCTTAACCTCAAACTTTTTAACAAAAAACTTAAATGTAATCGATTTCATAAAATGTTAACTGGATCACTTTTTTGTAATAAATAAAGTGATAGTATTCATTTTAACCAATAACGTTTTCGATAAATAAAAGTGTAAACGATTTCTAAATGAGGCCAAATCATTTAAAGCTTAACAGAGGAAGTTCATCATGAATCAAAACATTAAGTCATCACTGCATAATAAAAACTATTGGGTATTTAGCCTCTACTTTTTTCTTTACTTTTTTATTATGGGAGCATACTGCCCTTTTTTTCCAGTTTGGTTAAAAATGATTGGCCTTGATGAAGCAAGTACAGGATACGTCTTTTCTTTTATTTCGTTATTTGCATTAGTTTTTCAACCTATTTTTGGTTTGATTTCGGATAAATTAGGATTAAAAAAACACCTGCTATGGATTATTACCCTGCTATTAGTATTGTTTGGACCATTTTTTATTTTCGTATTTGGACCACTACTCAAATTTAATGTCACGTTAGGTGCAATTGTGGGTGGATTTTACCTAGGTATGGTCTTTAGTGGTGGGGCTCCAGCTATCGAAGCCTTAGTTGAAAAAATCAGTCGTCGCAGTGGTTTTGAATTTGGTCGCAGTCGTATGTTTGGATGTTTTGGTTGGGCAATTTGTGCATCGTTTGTTGGGATTATGATATCGAAAAACGTCAATGCTGTTTATTGGTTATGTTCTGGATTTGCCCTAATTCTATTAATTTTAGTTAAAATCGCTGATCCGGCAAAAACCTCAACAACTGACGTAGTAGAACAATTGGGATTAAACAAACCTGAACCTTTCAATCTAAAACTGGCGTTAGATTTACTTAGAATGCGTAAGACATGGTTTTTTATGCTTTATATCGTTGGTGTAGCATGTACTTATGATGTATTTGACCAACAATTTGCTAACTTTTTTACTTCCTTTTTTTCAAGTGAGCAATTAGGCCGTGAAGCATTTGGTTACGTTACAACACTCGGCGAATTTTTAAATGCCACAGTAATGTTTTTTGCGCCCATAATTGTAATGAAAATCGGCAGTAAAAATACCTTATTGATTGCAGGCATAATCATGTCAATTCGCATCACTGGTTCAGCTTTTGCTAGTAACGCAGTTGAAGTGGTAATTTTAAAAACATTGCATATGTTTGAAGCACCATTATTATTAGTTGGAGCCTTTAAATATATTACTAAACACTTCCCTATTCGCTTATCAGCAACCGTTTACTTAATCGCATTTTGCTTTGCAAAACAATTATCTATCATGTTTATGTCTACTTTTGCTGGATTGATGTATGTTAATATTGGCTTTGAAGGAGCCTACTTAGTTCTTGGACTCATCGCTTTCAGCTTTACACTGATTTCGTCCTTCACATTATCAGGACGTGGACCATGGGATGTTTTCAAATATAAAAAAAATGAAGAATCCGGTAATTAATTTCGATTCTCTGAACATAATTAACTCAAATTAAGGTATTTAGATGAAAATATTAGTCACTGGCGGTTGTGGATATATCGGTAGCCATACTTGTGTTCAACTCATTCAATCAGGCTATACACCTATTATTATTGATAATTTATTCAATAGTAAAGCCTCAGTATTACAAAGAATACAAACTATCACAGGGAAACCTATTATCTTCTATCAAGGGGATGTGTGTGATGCAAAATTATTAGCAACCATTTTTAAAGAGCACAACATCAAAGCCGTTATTCACTTTGCTGGTTTAAAAGCTGTTGGTGAGTCTGTATACAAACCGCTGGAATACTATGAAAATAATGTGTATGGCAGCATTGTGTTAATGAAAGCGATGCGTGATGCAGGGGTTAAGCAATTGGTATTCAGTTCTTCAGCTACGGTATACGGTGAATTAGCACCCGTTCCTTACGTTGAAACGTTACCGCAAGGATTACCTACTAGCCCATACGGTAAAAGTAAACTTATGGTTGAACAATGCATGATGGATTTAGCCAATGCTGAGCCTGATTGGTCATTAACACTGCTACGTTATTTCAATCCAGTTGGTGCTCATCCTAGTGGTTTAATGGGTGAAGATCCTCTTGGTATTCCAAATAATCTTATGCCATATATTACTCAAGTTGCAGTGGGTAAACGTGAATCTCTGGCTGTGTTTGGTAATGATTATCCAACCGAAGATGGCACTTGTGTTCGCGATTTTATTCACGTTGTGGACTTAGCTGATGGACACATTGCTGCACTTAAAGCTGATCAAAATAGAATTGGAATCCATATTTATAATTTGGGTTCAGGTGTTGGTTACAGTGTTTTGCAAGTAATTAAAGCTTTTGAAAAAGCGTCAGGAAAACCACTTAACTGGCATTTTGCACCTCGCCGTGCTGGTGATTTGCCGGCTTTCTGGGCTGATGCTAACAAAGCCGAACAAATATTAGGTTGGAAAACCAAACTCACCCTTGATGATATGGTAAAAGATTCATGGAATTGGCAATCTAATAATCCACAAGGCTATCCTGATTGAATTGAAGCTCGACAATAATAACAACAAAATCGAATCAAATTAAAGAGGCAAATATGGATATTTTTAACCCAGTAGATCATCCTCATCGTCGTTATAATCCATTAACTAATCAGTGGATACTTGTTTCACCACATAGAGCAAAACGTCCTTGGCAAGGACAACAAGAAGAGTTAAGCGAAGAACAAAAACCGAGTCACGATCCAACTTGTTTTTTGTGTGCAGGAAACAAGCGAATAACCGGTGATATCAATCCCAACTATAAGGGGACTTTCGTCTTTACCAATGATTTTGCTGCATTGATGGAAGATACGCCAATTTCGCCAGATAATAATGATCCGCTATTTCAAATGCAAAGTGCCAGAGGCACAAGTCGCGTTATCTGTTTTTCACCTGATCACAGTAAAACTTTGCCTGAACTCGATTTATCTACCATTGAAAGCATGATCAAAACGTGGATAGGTCAACAACAAGAATTAAGTAAAAAATATCCTTGGGTACAAATATTTGAAAATAAGGGCTCAATCATGGGGTGTTCTAACCCACACCCACATGGACAAATTTGGGCAAACAGCTTTTTACCCAACCAAATTGCGCGTGAAGATCTCAATATGCGCAATTACTATGAAAAATATCACCGAAATCTGTTAGTTGATTATGTAGAAAAAGAACAAATAAAGCGTGAGCGAATTGTCGTTGAAACCAAACATTGGTTGGCCGTGGTCCCTTTTTGGGCAACTTGGCCATTTGAAACATTATTATTACCCAAAATGCATATTCCACAATTAACCTCACTAACAAGCAATCAACAAAGTGATTTAGCAATAGCACTGAAAAAATTAACCAGCCGCTACGATAATTTATTTCGTTGCTCTTTTCCTTATTCAATGGGTTGGCATGGCGCACCATTTATGCAAAATACAACTGATTATTGGCAAGTTCATGCTCACTTTTATCCACCGTTGTTACGTTCAGCAACAATCAAAAAATTTATGGTCGGTTACGAAATGTTAGCCGAAGTACAACGAGATTTAACGCCGGAACAGGCAGCTGAAAGACTGCGTAATGTTAGTGATGTGCATTATAAAGAGATAAAGGATAAATAAATGAAAGAATTAATCAATAAAACTTCGCAAGCATTTGAAGCTAAATTTGGCTATAAACCCGATACGACAATACAAGCGCCAGGTCGCGTAAATTTAATTGGTGAACATACCGATTATAATGACGGATTTGTACTCCCTTGCGCTATTAATTATCAAACAGTAATCAGCTGTCATAAACGTTCAGATAATTTGATTCGGGTCATTGCAGTTGACTACAATAATGAGCAAGACGAATTTTCATTAGATTCCTCAATTGAAAAACATCCAAAATACCAATGGGCTAACTATGTACGTGGCGTAATCAAACATTTAAAAAAATATACTCATAATATACAAGGGGTTGATCTAGCCATTAGTGGTGATGTGCCACAAGGTGCAGGACTTAGTTCATCAGCATCACTTGAAGTTGCCATAGCTAAAATGTTTCAGGTTTTATATAATTTGCCATTAGATGGCACTAAATTAGCGTTGATTGGTCAGGAAGCAGAAAACCAATTTGTTGGTTGTAATTGTGGAATAATGGATCAGCTTATCTCCGCACTAGGGCAAGCACAGCATGCCTTACTGATTGATTGCCGATCATTAGAGGCAATGCCAGTTTCAATACCTAAAGATTTTGCAGTCGTAATTATCAACTCAAATATCAAACGTGGTTTAGTGGACAGCGAATACAACAGTCGTCGTCAACAATGCGAAGCAGCCGCTAAAGCCTTTGGTGTCAAAGCGTTACGAGATGTAACTTTAGATGAATTAAAGCAAATTAAAAATAAACTGGATCCTATTGTTTTTAAACGCGCTCGTCACATAATTACCGAAAACGATCGTACCTTAAAAGCAGCTGTAGCACTGGCAAATAGCGACTATAAACTACTATCAAATCTTATGGCACAAAGCCATAACTCTATGCGTGATGATTTTGAAATCACTGTGCCAGCCATTGATTATCTTGTTGAAATCATACACAACAACCTAGGTGAACAAGGTGGCGTACGTATGACAGGTGGAGGTTTTGGGGGATGTGTAGTTGCACTCGTACCAAAAAATAAAGTTGACGATATCAGAGCCGTTGTTAAAAATAATTATGCTAAAAAATTTGGAATCAAAGAAGATTTTTATGTCTGCATACCAAGTAAAGGGGCACACGCTTTATGCTCATAAAACAGATTATAACACTTTCAAACAGACAGGGAATGACAATTAAACTTTCAAACTGGGGAGCAACTTGGCTCTCTTGTCAATTACCCGTTGCAGGACAAAATCGTGAAGTACTACTTGGTTGTAAAAATTTGGAACAATATGCACAACAAAAGGCCTATCTTGGGGCTACCATTGGTCGATATGCTAACCGAATTGCAAACGCAACCATTGAAATTAACGGAATAAACTACTCACTTAGTACCAATCAAGGAACAAACCAATTGCATGGCGGTAAATTCGGATTTGATAAACAACTATGGCACATCCAATCTCAATCTGACAAGCAAGTTATATTTACCTTGATATCGCCTGATGGAGATCAAGGATTCCCTGGAGAGCTAAAAGTTGAAGTTACCTATAAACTCACCGATGACAATCAAGTTATTCTCTCTTTTAATGCGATTACCACCAAAACTACCCCTGTAAATCTAACCAATCATGCTTACTTTAATTTAGACGGAGAAACGAGCAAAGATATCCTAAATCACACCTTACAAGTTAATGCTGACTTTTATTTACCGGTTGATCATAGCGGCATACCAAACAGTGATTTAGTGAGCGTTAACCAATATGACATGGATTTACGCAGACCAAAATTCATCGCCGAAAGATTTCTAGAAAGCCCGATAAGACAAATCACTGGCGGTTATGATCATGCTTACTTATTAAATAAATCGCAATCCATTGCCGCTAAACTAATATCAGCCGATAAAAAAGTGAAGATGAATGTGAAAACAACCCTACCCGCACTGCAAATCTATACCGGTAATTTTTTAAAACATACGCCTAACAGGCATAATGGTCAATACAATAATTTTGCAGGAATAGCTTTAGAAGCTCAGTTTTTACCTGATAGCCCTCATCATCCTGACTGGCCACAACCAAGCTGTTATTTAGAACCTCAACAAACTTATCATCATCAAATTTGTTATCAATTTGATATTAAATAGGAATTATTAAAAAACTATTGATTAACTCACATTCTCATCATCAATCACTACTCTTTAATAACACTGTATGAATAAAATTATGCAATGAACAAATAATGTTCTCATCCTGTTAAACTGATCACACAATTTTATAAGAGATCTAACACTTTGTGTTTTTTTGTAAAAAAGGTTCAGGTTATCGCTACGTTTGAGTATAAAAACAATTGCTTCTATCACGTTAAACTAACAATCTTGAGCAAAATTAGGTATGATATTCACATCTTTGCTAATGGATAACATAATAAATGAAAAGCAAAACTTTAACCGCAATCTTCCCTGGAACGTTTGATCCCATTACTAATGGGCATATTGATCTCATTACCCGAGCATCATTACTTTTTCCTCGTTTAGTTGTTGCGGTTGCTGAAAGTCCTAATAAAAATAGACTTTTCACCTTAGAAGAACGAGTTAATCTAGCATCTACTGCTGTTGAGCATCTTCTTAATGTCGAAATTATTGGTTTTGATAATTTAATGGCTAATTTTGCCCAAACACATAATGCTACAGTGATTGTTCGTGGGGTACGCACCACACATGATTTTGAATATGAAAGACAACTTGCCGAAATGAATCGTGCATTAAAACCAGATTTAGACACTATATTTTTGATGCCATCAATAGCCATGGGCTTTATTTCATCAACGATTGTCAAAGATGTGGCTTATCATGGTGGTGATATTACCAATTTAGTGCCTACCCATGTCAAAATAGAATTGTTAAAACGACTAACTTAGATTTTAAACTTACGATTATGGTTAAATTTTACACACCAACCAAAAAAAAGCTTACCTCCCAAAAATTGACCGTTACTGTTTCGTCACTTGATGCCTTTGGACAAGGTGTTGCTAGTCACAACGGCAAAACAATTTTTATTAAGTCAGCCTTACCTGATGAAACCGTTGATATTAAATTAACAGAAGATAAAAAAAATTACGCGAAAGCGACGGTTATAAAATATTACAATCAAAGTAACGAACGGGTTAAACCTCAATGTGAATATTTTAAAAAATGTGGTGGTTGCGAACTCCAACACATCTCATCACATTTACAACAACATGCCAAATATACGGCACTGATTAACTTATTACAAAAAGAAAGTGGACAGTCTTTAGCAAATATTGTTAAAAATTCACCGCAAATAATTGCCGATCAACCTTACCATTATCGCCGACGAGCAAGATTGGCAATTCATCTTGTTAAAGGTGAATTATTTATTGGATTTCGTCAGGCTGAATCAAGTCAAATAATCAATATTGAGCATTGTCCAATATTGGTTGAACAATTAGATTTATTACTTGCTCCATTACAACATTGTCTACGCAAAATTACCCAAAAAAAAGCGCTCGGTCACATTGAATTAATCGCCGTAGATAGTGGTGTGCTGATTGTATTAAGACACACATTACCAATGACACCACAAGATACCAAAATACTGAAACAATTTGCTGAAGATCATCAACTTACGCTCTATTTTTACGGAACAGAATTAGTCCACATTAGGGGGAACAAAGAACATTATTATTTAATCAATCAATTAAAGTTAACCTTTAGTCCACTTGATTTTATTCAAGTAAATAGCAAAATTAATCAAAAAATGATTAATCAAGCTTTGGAATGGTTAACATTAAAACCAACGGATAATGTATTAGATCTATTTTGTGGAATGGGTAATTTTTCATTGCCGATGTCAACATTATGTAAATCGGTTACTGGAATTGAAGGCATCCATACTCTGGTTGAAAAAGCCAAATTCAATGCTTTATTAAACAACAAAGAAATTTGTGCTAAAACACATTTTTTAGTTAATAATTTAGATGATCAACAGCAACTTTCGACATGGAGTCATGCTAAATTTGAAAAAGTATTATTAGATCCTGCTAGAGCAGGTGCTTACAATGCTACAGCAGAAATTGTGAAGATAGCACCAGAAAAGATTGTTTACATTTCGTGCAACCCTGCTACCCTAGCGAGAGACTGTAAGCAATTTATTGATAAAGGATATAAAATTGCTCAAGTTGCTATTTTGGATATGTTTCCGCAAACCAAGCACATTGAATCAATGTTGCTGTTAACAAAGTAGGATAGTAATTATGGTATCAGTTAGAGGAGCCCATCAACACAGTGAAGAGCATTATTCTCTTGCACAATTTGATATTGAAAGATGGACCAGTCAAGAATTATTATTAGTCAATCCAACCTCTTATAAAAAATTCAAAGAAGTTTGGGACTTTTGTTTTGAAAACAGTGCCGGTGCACCTGAACAGATCCACTGCTTCCAAAATGCGATTGAAATGGTCGAAATTTTATCGACGCTTAATATGGACATTAACAGTCTGTGTGCCGCGTTATTACTTCCTTTCGTTGACACCAAAATTATTCGTCGAGAAGATATTCCCGAAGATTTCGATCGCGAAATTTCAAATATTATTTCCAGCATAGTAAGAATGAAAGAAATTCGCCACTTACGAGCAATTCGTAACGGCAGTGCAACGACGGAACAAATTGATAGTATTCGCCGCATGTTACTGGCAATGGTAAATGATTTTCGCAGTGTTGTAATTAAATTAGCAGAACGCATTACTTATTTACGCGATTTGATGTCTGCCCCGCAAGAAGAACAAGTTTTAGCCGCCAAAGAGTGCTTTAACATCTATGCACCCCTAGCTAACCGATTAGGCATTGGTCAATTAAAATGGGAACTGGAAGATTTTTGCTTCCGCTATTTATATCCTGATAAATATCGCCTTATCGCCAAAAAATTGCAAGAAAAGCGCTTAGATCGGGAATTATATATCAATCGATTTGTTAAGCACCTACAAGATTTAATGAATCAAGATCACATACGTGCTGAAGTTTATGGACGCCCTAAACATATATACAGTATCTGGCGCAAAATGGAACGTAAACATCTGAAATTTGAAGAACTTTATGATATTCGTGCAGTTCGAATCATTTGTGATCGTATCGAAGATTGTTACAACGCTTTAGGTATTGTTCATAGTCATTACAAACATATTGCTAAAGAATTTGATGACTATGTTGCCAATCCAAAACCGAACGGTTATCAATCCATTCATACGGTCGTTTATGGACCGCAAGATAAAACGATCGAAATTCAAATCCGTACTGAACAAATGCACAATGACGCAGAACTAGGTATTGCTGCGCATTGGAAGTATAAAGAAGGCAGTACCGATAAAATGACTGCTTATGATCAGCGAATTTCTTGGTTACGTAAACTGCTAACTTGGCAACAAGAAATGTCTGAAAGTGGTGAAATTCAAGAAGCCGTACGCAGCCAAATTTTTGATGATCGAGTCTATGTTTTTACGCCTAAAGGGGATGTGGTTGATTTACCAGCCGGTTCGACTCCACTTGATTTCGCCTATCACATCCACAGTGATGTAGGACACCGCTGTATTGGTGCAAAAGTAGGCGGACGCATTGTCCCTTTTACCTATAATTTAAAAATGGGCGATCAAGTTGAAGTCATTACCCAAAAACAACCCAATCCAAGTCGCGATTGGTTAAATCCAAATACCGGATTTGTGAACAGTAGTCGTGCCAGAGCTAAAATTCAGGCCTGGTTTAAAAAACAAGATCGTGAAAAAAACATCGCCTCGGGTGAACAAATCTTACACAATGAGCTAGAGCCATTAAACATTACTTTAAAAAGTGTCGAAAAAGTACTAATCAGTAAATACAATGCTCACTCATTTGACGAAGTTCTTGCCGGTATTGGCAGTGGTGATATTAGAATTAATCAGTTAGTTAATTTTATTAATGCTCAATTTAATAAACCAACGGCAGAAGAGGAAGACGAAGCCGTATTAAAGCAAATTGCTCAAAAATCAAATACACAAACTAAAAATAACAACAAATCAGGCAATAAAAAAGGCAGTGAAATTATTATAGAAGGTGTAGGAAATTTAATGTACACCATTGCTAATTGCTGTCGTCCTATCCCCGGTGATCCTATCGCTGGATTTGTCACTCAAGGACGGGGTATTTCAATCCATCGTGCTGATTGTGAACAGTTACTGGATCTAAAAAATCACGCTCCTGAACGCATCACTAACGCTGTTTGGAGTAACAATACGCACTCAGGCTATACCATGGTAATGCAAATCGTTGCTAACGATCGCAGCGGTTTATTAAGGGATATCACAACAATATTAGCTAACGAAAAAATACAGGTACTTGGACTTATAAGCCGTTCAGATATAAAGCAACAATTAGCAACCATTGAGGTAGACATGAAAATCTTTGATCAAGATTCATTAAATCGCATTCTTAATAAAATAAAACAACTACCCGATGTGATTGAAGCCAAACGTTTTCAAGGCTAATTTAGCATAAGATCGCCACATTTAAGTGGCAATTATGCACAAAAGGTTATTTACGTTCTAAAATTTCAAATTGATATGGATAGCTATTTTGCTCATCGGCTTGATGATCTTGTTGATAAATCACCTGCCATTGCTCAGGTAAATAATCGGGAAAATAGGTATCTCCTTGAAGATCGGCATCGATGTGCGTTAAATACAGCCGATTAATTAAAGGTAAAACCTGCTGATAAATATTTCCACCACCAATGACAAAAGCTTCTTCTACGTGCTGTGCTTGCACGAGTGATAAAGCTGCCTCGATCGATTGCACCCAGCTTATATTTGGGTTGGCATTAAGGTCACTGACAGCTTGCCGTGAAACAATAATATTATGACGATTGGGAAGCGGTCTACCAATCGATTCAAACGTTTTTCTCCCCATAATCACAGGTTTATGGAGTGTATTTTTTTTGAACCATGCCAAATCAGCGGGTAAATGCCAAGGCATTTGATTATTTTGGCCAATAACACGATGATGTGCCATAGCAACGATAACACTTAAAATCATACTAATTACACGTATCCTAAAGATTTAATTCGTTGATTTACATTTTCTGGAAAAATGGTTTCACTCCACAACCTTCGGCTTAAAGAAAGTAAAGGCTCTGTCTGTCCGGAAACTATCCAATTTGCTAATTCGGTTGCTACATTAGGATAGATTGTTGGTTTAGGAGAAGGTAAGCTCAACCAATATTTAAGTTTGATACAATTTAAACTCTCCATAACAGTTGCCATATCTAACGTAATCAAACAACGTGCATTATAGATTTGCTCAAATTGTCCTGATACAGGCTTAGTCAAAATCTTTTTACCTAATACTAACGCTTCTGAAATTAGGGCAAAACCAGTATTAGTAATAATACCGGAACAACTGACTAAAGCAGCGGTAAAATTATCACGACCAAGTGGTTGAAAAATAATATTGCTTTGTTGTGACAGTTGCTTTATATCCGGATGAAAACAGATAAATTGATGATCCGGAAACTGTTTCAACATTAACGTAATTTCGTCTAATGCTTCAAAAGGCAAATAAACAATAATATTTCCATCTTCAGTTGGTGCAACGTTAAAGGAGTCAATCATTGGTGGAATCAATTTATGCCCAAAATGAAACCAATGTAGGCCAATGGGTTTAGTGACAGGCGCATAATACTTCATAATTACATTCGCTATCATCCCATATTCTTTAGGCTTAAGATATTGGCATACAGCCTGATTACTGATACCTAAACAGTCCCGATGCTGATAATGTGCAGCCCAAGCACTAACTGGCTCAAAATCGCTAATAATACAATCATATTTTGACAAATCGAGTTCACGAACATCTTTAACCAGGCGAAAGGCTCGAATTCGCTGAACGGTTTTACGAAAATTGATTTTGCCATTTAGTGTCGCAAATGACACACCACGATAGGTTTTATAATTACCAAAAGCTTGCATATCAAAATAGTCTTTAGGATTACGGCCACTGAAGATATAGTCAACATCAGCACCAGCTATTTTAAGAGCTTTGGCTAATGTTCTACAACGACTGACATGGCCATTTCCTGTTCCTTGAACACCAAAGAGAATTTTCATATCAATATTATTCGATAGTTGTTATTAGCAAATATAATACCAGAACACTCAATTATTAGCTCCATTATTTTAAGCAAATAAACTCGATATTGATAACAAACATTGATTCACATCAACTTTGATTGCAAACCATAAAATGAAGTTAAACAATTTATCTATCAATCAAAACATTGTTGAACATTTAACGTTTAATGTTATGAGTGAATTTTATCCAAATTCACTCATGGTAATTCAATCTTACAAACAGCAAAAAATTTTTAAATCACGTTTTCCTTCTGTCGTTAACTTTCAATAATAAATTAAAACATCGATATAAAACAATACAATAAATAAAATAATTATTACAGAATCTTATTTATTTCAGTAATGAAATAAAGATTGCATTATTCAAAAAAACATCGTATGTTATTTCGCGTATATTGATTGTCATTATTATGAATTATTTGGTTTAAATTAATCAACAAACCATAACGATCTAAATTAAAGGAATGCATTATGAATTCTATGGAGTCAATCGTTAACAATATTTCATCGTTCATAAATAACTCGTCACTTAATAACTATTCGCTCAACATTGAAGGTTTAAATAACGAGTTAACCTTACCTTCTATTGAATCCATTAAGGGCAATGAAGCGTTAAATATACCTTGGCATTACAACATTATCTTCACATGCCCAAATAAGCATATTGAGATTGATTCAGTACTTAGCCAACATGCTTCTTTAACTTTTCAGACTCACAATTTAGCCAATACCTTAACACATCTTACTTCTTATAATCTAAATCAAAAACCAAAAACGCTTCATGGCATTATTACTCAATTCAGCCTGTTATCTATTAATAAAGATGAAGCTCGCTATCAGGTGACACTTGAACCACGCTTAGCATTGCTGGCAAATAGCTATCACTGCGCAATTTATCAAAATCAAAGTGTTGTTGCTGTGGTAGAAGAAGTCCTGCGTAACCATCATTTTATTGGTATTGATTACCGATTTGAACTTAAAGAAACTTATCCCGAAAGGGAGTTTATTACTCAATGGCAAGAAAGTGATCTCACTTTTATACAACGATTGCTTGCAGATGTTGGGATCTGGTTCCGTTTTGAAACGCATCCTGAGCATTATTGTGATGTGATGGTAATAAGTGATGATCAACAAGGATTTGCAGACGGTGGCACCATTTCACTCAAAACACCAAGTGGAATGCATGATGATCATCAAAACAGTGTCTGGGATTTACAATTCACCAGCCACACCAAGCCCCAAAATGTCATTGTTAACGACTATAACTATCGCTCAGCTGACAGTGATCTTAATACTCAAATCAATACCCAACCTAAAGATATCACCACCCGTGGTGATGACTATCATTATGAAGAGCATTACAAATTGCGGGGAGACGAACGCACCATTGAAAGTGGTCAATGGTATGCACAAATTCGCCATCAGCAGTATATCAGTGGCAAACTTATTATTTCTGGCAAATGCAATGACTACAATCTTGCTCCCGGTCAACATATTATCATACCTCAATGTCCAATTAATGATATCCATAATGGTATTATTATTCTCTCGACACAAAATTATGGAGACAGAACTTATCCTTATCAAACCCATTTTACTGCCATTGCCTATGATGAGCTTAAACCTTATCGCCCTACGCCCTTACCATGGCCACAAGTTAGTGGTACGTTACCAGCCAAAGTAACCAGTCCTGATAACGATACATACGCCTACATTGATATTCAAGGACGCTATCGAGTCAAATTCAATTTTGATTTAAAAAATTGGAAAAACGGTTACGAAAGCTTATGGGTCCGGCTTGCTAAACCTTATGCCGGTGAAACTTATGGTTTTCACTTTCCATTAATTGATTCAACCGCAGTAGCCATAGCCTTTACGAATGGTAATCCTGATAGACCCTATATTGCTCATGCTATGCACGATAGTATGCATCCCGATCACATCGCGACGGCCAATAAGCATCGAAATGTGATTCGTACCCCAGCTAACAATAAACTAAGAATGGATGATAAACGTGGGCAAGAACATATCAAACTCTCTACCGAATATGGCAAAACTCAACTTAACTTAGGTCATCTGGTTGATGGGGAAAAAAATCAGCGTGGTGAAGGTTTTGAATTACGTACTGATGAATGGGGAGCGATACGTGCAGGTAAAGGCGTATTTATCACTGCTGACGAACAATCTAAAGCGCAGAATATACAACTTAATATGCAAGAAGCCAAAGAACAACTTGAAAAAACCGTTAATATGGTCTCGGCATTACAAAGTGCCGCCAAACAAGCTGAAGCTGAATTAGCCGACTTAGAAAGTCAAAAAAAACTGTTCACCCAATCGCTGGCAGAATTAAAACAGGCGTCCATTTTATTATCATCACCTAAAGGAATTGCCCAAGTCACACCAGACAACATTCAATTAGCGGCAGGTAAAAATATTATGTTCGCCAGTCATCAACACACCGATATTAATGTATTAAGAAAATTTACCGTGGCAGCAGGCGAAATCATCAGTTTATTTTCACAAAAATTGGGGATTAAATTGCTGGCCTCTCATGGCAAAGTGGATATTCAGGCGCAGAGTGATGAAATGTCACTCACTGCACAAAAAGACCTGACAATGGTAAGTCAACAAGGGCGAACAATTATTTCGGCTAAAAAAGAACTTATTTTAACTTGTGGTGGTGCTTACATTCGTCTTGCTGATGGTTCAATTGACATAGCTGCACCAGATAATGTCATTTGTCGGGCAGCGACATGGCAAAAAACTGGTCCAGATAGTTTAAGTCAAATGTCGAATGAACAAAAAACAAGTAATTATTCTTTTAAATCCCGACTGCTTTGGCAACATGATGGCACTCCAGTCAAAAACCGAAAAGTAAGAATTATTCGTGCAGACAACAGTGAGATCAATACGATAACTGACGAAAACGGCAAACTACCCGAACAGTTTGGCCAATTTATAGAACCAATTACCGTGGTAATAGAACCTGAAAACAAAATTTAACAGGTCAATGATTACCAATAATTATTGTAAAAAATTATTAACAAAAGGGAGCTGATTTATGGGATGGAATATTCCTAGGCCATTAGAGCACGAACCTATCAAAAAAATCTCCTATTTATTATGGGGATTAAGCTTTTTATTGCTTGTACTGATTAGTTTCATAGTGACCTTATTTATCTATGACGGCGATGATTCCCTGTTATTTTGTTTTTTTGCATTCATATTACCAATGATTCTATGGTTTATATCATTAGCAATTAAGGTATCCAACCTATATTCGGATGATGTTTATAACAACGAAATCACCAAACAAAACCTAGAATCAACCAAACTTTGGCAAAATTGGAGCAAAACACAGCTTCCCATTTTTGCAAGTCACGTTATTTGTGCCGAACCCAATGGAGTGCAGGCATTAACAGGTGAACTAACCAAAATACCACTCTACCCACTAAAAGCACGACCACTATTTAATGCGACTGCCTCAACTAAATCTTTTTGGTTTCTGGATGAAGTAAAGCAAAATCTGGAACAGCAATGCCCTCATTATCGTAAATATTTAAGCCATATCTATATACCTAACGCACTAATGGAAGATGAAGATCTGCTAAACGCCATTTTTAATCGTTGGGATTTGCGTGCAGAACCTATTATGGACTATAACATTTGGATTTCAGAATTATATCAACATATTGATGATATCGAATTATCACTCATCTTAACGTGTCAATACAGTGATACCAACTACCGCAATCACAGTAAATTCATTAGTGCACTACTCATTGGAGGAACATCATTGATTGACAGCCAAATACAAACGGCTCAATCGTGGTTAGGGCGTTTAATGATTTCAGAGCATGATTTATCGGCTGATTTGCAACAGCTATTTACTTATACTCAGTTTTCACCTGAAAACATTAACGATATTTGGCTATCAGGATTAAATAAAAATCATCGAATACAGTTAGCCCTTGCCACAAATCAATTAGCAATGGGTGAAGATAACCAACAACTACTGCACGATATTGATATGACCTTTGCTAAACCAAGCAAATTAACTCAATATTTTACTTTAACATTAGCAAGTGAACGTGTAAGAACGCATTTACGCGATCAATTAACCCTCATTGAATACCAAGGTACTGTCTATTTGCAATTAATCACCCATCAAAAATTGGTGTCATGATAATAAGGATAAAGAGCACATGACTGAAAATAACAATCATCAACAATTTGAATTCAATACCGTACCGCGTTCTGATAACAGTATTGAACACATAACGCTTAAAAAAGAGCGTCAAGTCATCCCGATTATTTTTCTGCCTGGGGTAATGGGCAGTAATTTAAAGGTTAAAGCTCAAAAAAACAGATATGAAGATGACAATGAAAATAATGGTGAAGATGACGATACTGAAGCGATTTGGCGTTTAGATAATATAACCAGTTTAGCAAAATGGATTTTATGGCGATTTGGAAACGCCAAAGCCAGAAGAAAAAAATTACATCCCCAAAAAACCCAAGTTGATAATCGTGGAAAAGTGATCGATGCGGCAACTAATCAGATTAATCTGATTCAAGCCTATGGTATGGCTGAAGATCAAGGCATTAACCCCAGTAATGAACCCACACAAGTACAAATAAATAAAGCCATTAAAAATCACCCTGAAAACAAACTGTTTGGGACCCGACGTGAACGGGGTTGGGGTACGGTAGGTTATATAAGTTATGGTAAGTTTCTAGAAAAATTTCAATCTTCTTTATTTCAAGCTAATGGTCAACTTTCTGATAAATTACGCAGTTTAACCAAGTCCCCTTCATTTGAACTAGATAAAGATAAAAATGAAGAAGAGGACAAAATTACACTAACCTTTACCCAAACACAAATCGACATTTGTAAAAACTATGATTTGCCCCTTTATGCCATGGGTTATAATTGGCTAGAATCCAATGAAGAAAGTGCTAAACGCTTAAAAACTTTAGTGGAAAAAACCATTCCTGCTTTTTATAAAAAACAGGGTAGAATTTGCGACAAAGTGATTTTAATTACCCACTCCATGGGCGGATTGGTTGCCCGCTATTACACCGAAGTCCTCGGTGGTCGTGAAAAAGTCTATGGCGTCATTAATGGTGTGCAACCGGCCACCGGTGCGGTAGCAGCTTATACCCGAATGAAACGAGGTAACGAAGCTAACTGGGCTATAGCAAATGTATTGGGGAAAGATGCAGCCGAAATGACCGCTGTTTTAGGCCAAGCGCCGGGGCCATTACAATTATTACCCAGTGCCGATTATGGTATGGGTTGGCTCACCATTACTAATCCGGAAATTAAATCAGACTATTACCCTAAAACCGACCCATATAAAGAGATCTACTTAAATAAAAAAGATTGGTGGTGCGTGTGTGAACCTCACTTGATTAATCCGTTTAATACCAATCATGATTTAACACAAATGCAAAGTGACTGGGAAGAATATGAATCAATTATAAAGGATTTGGTAAAACCATTTCATGAAGCTATAAACAAGAAGTACTTTAAAAATACGTATGTGTTTTATGGGATTGATCATGGTAAAAACATACAAGAGAAATACTTAACCTATGATACTGCGCATTGGCAAGGAGAGTATATTCAAGGTTATAAGTCTGAAGCTAAAAAACCGTTTAAAAATCATATAGGTGCCGAAAATCGTTTAGATTTAAGTGAAATGTCAGAAACCCGAACCGTAACCACTGAAAATAACTATTGGATTGAAGTTCAACGAAAAGCCGGACGCACACATGTAAAGTATCAAGATTATAAAGGTAACATTGCTGAGCGCTATACCCTCAAACCCGCGGTGAGTAATGGCGATGGCACGGTACCTCAACGTTCCGGGGAAATCCCCATCGAAAACATTAAAGTACGCATGCATTTGCCCATAGAGCATGAACCAGCATACAAAAATTCAATCACGCAAGAATTCACCTTGCGTGCGGTTGTCAATATTTTACTTGAGGTAAATAAACAAAATGAAAAAAAGACCGCCCCTAACGCATGAGCATTACCTCTTAATTATCGCTCTACTCATTATTTTATTTGTTACTTACCGCTACTTAACTAAGGATATACGTATGGTTACTCTCACAACCCAACAACAGCAACAAGTCGATGAACTGCTAAACAATACCGCTACCCGATGCATGGGGGTTTACTTATTTGATCTGCCC